>JBBKXI010000213.1:0-12300 GCA_037969415.1 Acidimicrobiia bacterium
GGTTTGTCCATCTGCCCGAGGAATTGGCGTGCGTAGGCCGAGAGTGACTCGACATAGCGACGCTGGCCTTCGGCATAAATCGTATCGAAGGCAAGAGAAGACTTCCCCGACCCGGAAAGGCCGGTGAAGACAATCAGTTTTTCCCGGGGTAACTCAACCGTGAGGTTCTTGAGGTTGTGCTCTCGGGCACCCCTAATCAGTATCGAATCCGTAGACAATTGCTCCGCCTGGTGATCACAAGTTACGCCAGTGTAATCAGTTTATTACCGAACACCTGTTCGTATTGGCGCCAGCGAACGAACTCTAGATTTCCTCAGAATCGGACTCTCCAGGAAATGCCACGAAGCCGCAGCGATAAGAAAGGTGCCCGCCGCCACCAAAAGCCGCTTGGTCAACGTGTCATTGGTCGCTGATAAGAACAGAAACGGCGCATGCCACAAATACCAGCCATACGAGATGGTTCCGACATACCGAAGCCAGCGGCTCTCCAATACGCTCGATGGCTGTTTGATCAGTGTCCATATCGCCACCGCACCCAGGACCGTGGCGATTGGCGGCACCCATACTGCCCGATCAAGGAGTACCTCGGCCGAAGGTACCCGCCATGCAGCGATCAAGGTCATGAGAAACACCGACCCCATCGCAAAGTACTTGGGAAACCGGAATTTGATTCCTTCGGCGTGAGCTGCGCCGAGAGCACACCCGACTACCAGCGCGTAGCTATTGGTTACAGATCCATGGTACGCCCACCTGGGCGAAAACAGTCCAACCCCCAAACGAACGATCAACAGGGCCGCAGCCCAGGAAAGGAGGGTTCGGGAACGTGGAATGGACCTCCCAAGGCTGAGGATGAACGGCCAAACTAGATAGAAGTGCTCCTCAACTGACAAACTCCACAGGTGTTCGTTGGGGGGAATCGGGTACCCGGCTATGTGTGCATAATTCGCAAAGTAGAAAAGGGCTGGCATTGCAGCCACCAGCGGTCTGAAGGCCGGCAATAACATGTCGATCAGAAAGCTTCCGAGTAGCAGGAAAAGCAACAAGGCGGGCAGCAGTCGAACCGCCCGCCGCTTGTAGAAAGCCTTCAAGGAGATTCCAGCGGATTTGTTCAATTCGGTGATGAGGATGGACGTAATCAGGAATCCGGACAGAACGAAAAATAAGGTCACCCCGACTTGACCGCCCAGGGGGCTGAGGAAGAATCCGGTATGGGCGATAACGACCAGGAGAATCGCGACGCCACGCAGCCCATCGAGTCCGGGCCAATACTCACGCCCCGTGGTTTGATGATCCGCAGTCACAACGTCACCCGTGCGCCATTGAGCGCAACTCGGTCTGAGCCTGGCTTGGTTGCGAATGCCAACAAAATGTAGGCCGTGTATACCGGGGCGACTGCTCGAGAAATGTTGAAGTAGCCATCCCAAACGGGTTCGGTAAGCAGAAAAGCCAAAGGCGCGAATAGCACGAAACCCCAAGCGAGCAGTGACGGTGTGCGAACCGCTCGGATCGTCAAGAATACGAGAACCAGAACCGTGACCAGTCCGACTGCTAATTCAACAGGATCGGCGAACCAGTTCGGCAGGTTCTTAACGAAACCAACGAAGGGCAGTCCTAGATTACCGGCGACAACATCCCCGTCGGAAGGGAGGCGCACTCTAAGGAACAGAGCCCACATTCCTGCCGCGATTACAGGGGCAGTGCCGAATACAAACGCGGAATGTTTTTGGTCTCTCTGAAGCAGGTACCCGGCTCCACCGATTGCAGTCAGGACCATCACCTCCCTGGAAAGAACTGAGGCAACTACCAATAACGTCGCTATCGCGAGTCGGCGCTCAATCAGGAATAGGATCGCCCCGAATGCCGCAGCGGCAGCGAGGATGCCAGCGCCACCGACACTGAACTCGCTTATCAGACCGATATTGAGTGGAAATGCCAGACCCCACCATGGGGAACCGCCGAGTCGCATCGCAATCGCCGCGGCCGCCATCGCTCCACCGGCCATCGCCAAAACGTTCACAACGATCATTCCCCATGCGACTCCCTGTGGCCCGAGTAGCCCTCCGAGACTGGCGACGACCGGATACAACATTCTCTGACTGCGATACGTCGGTCGGTCCAAGACTGAAGCGTTTTCATCCGGATGAAGGAGCCAAGGGTCGTTGCCCTGGACAAAGAAGAAGCGTCCGTCGTGACCAAGCTGGGGACGAAGAATTACATCGTCTAGCCTCGCCTCGGCATAGTCCCGAATCGCTTCATCGTTCTCACCAATCGCGGTAAAAACGGTTGGATTCCAATCGTTTCGCGCCAAGTGATTCCCTGCAAACACCAGGGTGAGTATCAACGTGGTCACTCCGACAACCATCACCTTGCCAAGGTTTCTCCTCATGCCGGCGCATTCGGGAGATGAGCGGTCTCCGTTGATTTGCCCTGAGAGCTGCCCGAGGCCGCGATCAGGAAGAAAAAAGTTACGACCGGGGTCAGAGCCCGGGTGGAATCAAAGTAGTGGAGCCACACCTCCTCAACCATGAGGACCGCGATAGCCGCATAACCTGCGAGCATCGCCGCCAAGATCGACCGGCGTTTCACGGCAATGTAGACAAAAAGGAACGTGGCCAGTAGGAGAAAGAACCCGACGAGCATGTCGTCAAGCAGCTCATCAGAGGCGGTCCACTGTTGGAATGCCTGCCCGAAACCTTCAAATGGATTGCCCAGAGCACGGGTATCTTGGATCTCTCCCGATAGATAGCCGATGCGGAGGCGCGCATAGCCCCACCAGAGAGCAGCTGCAACGACGGGTGCAAAAAGTGCCTTAGAAACTTTCCGCTGCGTTACAGCCAGGTATCCGATCAAACCGAACACGGCCAGCAACATTGTTTCCCTTGAAAGCACTGCGAGGGTGAGAAAGACACTCGCTGTTTTCCATTGCGAATCGAGTATGAAGAGCATGCTGGCCACCAGAAATACCATCGCCAAAACCTCTGCCGTATCAATCACCGCAGGCACAAACACCCCGGGATTGATCAGAAACGCCAGGCCGAACACCGGGGATAGACCCAATTTTTGAGCAAGTAGGGCCGTCAACCATGTTCCAGCGCCGACAGCCACCAAATTGACAATCAGAAGAGACCAGGCAACTCCAGTCGCCGGAAGCAGGCCTCCGAATCCGGCAATCGCTGGATAGAGCATTCGTTGCGCTCGATAGGTGGGTCGGTCGAGAAATGCCGCGTGGTCGTCAGGGGCGAGAAAGAAAGGATCCATGGCCTGCATGAAGAAGAAATGACCGTCGTGGCCCAACCCGGGCGCGAATACGACATCATCTAGCTGCGACTCAGCGTAAGCAACCATCGTCGGCTCACTATCGCCAAATTTGATGAATACGGACGGATTCCAGTCGGCTGAAGACAACAGGCCAACGGCGATGTATCCCACGAAGAAAAAGCCCAACAAACCCAAAGCTATCGGATGAGCCAGCCATCCGATTTTGGAGTCCCCGGCTCCGACCTCGGTCTTCATCCCATCGCTTCGAGCAGCCGGGAAACCACATGTTCCTGGTCATTTGGTGCCAATCCGGGGAACATGGGGAGAGACAATGCCCGAGACGAAAACAACTCGGAATTCGGGAATGCGCCGACTCCGTACCCCAGCTCTTCGTAAGCCCCCTGGAGATGAATTGGTATCGGGTAGTGGATTCCGGCGCCGATTCCCCCATCATTCAGAGCTTTGAGAATCCGGTCACGATCGTCAACCTGAATCACGAACAGGTGCCACACATGTTCGTTACCTTCGGCAACCGTTGGAAGAACCAAGTGAGAGCCGGCCAGCGTTTCCAGATATCGTTCGGCGGCCTCGGCCCTCAGTCTGTTCCACTCCTCGAGCCGGGCCAGTTTGGCTAGCAAAACAACGGCCTGAATAGTGTCGAGCCGTGAATTGAATCCTTTTTCAGGATGGAAGTACTTGACGTCGCTCCCCCAGTTCCGCAGTTTATGGACTTGCTCCCCGAGAGCCGGATCGTTGGTCAACACGGCGCCGGCGTCTCCATAAGCACCGATATTTTTCCCCGGATAGAAACTGGTCGCTCCGATGTGGCCAATCGAACCCGACGGTGCCCCGTGACGGGTCGCGCCCTGGGATTGGGCACCATCTTCGAGGACGACGATATCGGTGAATGCCTCCATGATCTCCTGGACGGGCGCCATCTGGCCGTAAAGGTGCACCGGGATGATCGCTTTGGTCTGTTTGGTGACCGCTGGCGCGATGGTTTCGGGTGTGATGAGGTAGGTCTCAGGATCGCAATCGACCAGGACCGGTGTGGCTCCAGACCGTGTCACTGCAAGAGCAGTCGCAATGAAGGTGTTGGCTGGCAAAATGACTTCGTCTCCGGGACGGATCCCGGAGGCACGAAGAGCAAGCTCGAGGGCGTCGGTACCGCTGCCCACCCCAATGCAATGCTCGACCCCACTAAACCTGGCGTACTCCGCCTCAAACTGTTTCACATGAGGTCCGAGGATGAACGACGTCCGGTTAAGGACTTCGCCCCAGCCAGCGAGAACCTCATCCTTGATCTGGTCGTGTTGCCAGCCCAGGTCGACCAGCGGGACGTTTCGTTGATCAGTCACCTGTCACCTCACCGAGACCACTGTTTTGTTTGTCATACTTCCTCTGGCAATTGGAACAAATCAGGTTGACCGGGAGCTTTCGACCACATCGACAGACCCAGCCAACAATGCGTCCGGGATTACCGACAACAAGGGCATGAGAATCGACGTTTTGAGTTACCACCGTTCCCGCACCGATCAGCGCGTCATGGCCAATCGTGATGCCGCAGACAATTGTCGAATTTGCGCCGATCGAGACACCTGATTCAACAATCGTGTCAACCCAATCCTCCGGGCCACTCTGGACATGGGCTCTCGGGTTGAGGTCATTTGTGAAAACGACATTGGGTCCGATGAAACAGTCGTCGCCAATCATCACGCCGTGCCAGATCAACGCATTGTTCTTTATGGTGACGCGGTCGCCGACGACGGCCCCACCTTCGATGAATGAATGGTCGCCGATCTTGCACTGTTCTCCGACAACGGCCCCGGGCATTATGTGGACAAAAGCCCAGATCGCCGATCCGTCGCCGACCTCGGTTGACTCAACTATCGCGGAGCTATGGACTGTGACGGTCATTTGATTGCGTCAACCTTTGTCAGCACACCACCGTCGGCCATTGACCTATCAGCTGCCACCAGTGAAGCGACGACTTCGGCACCGGCCCATCCATTGCTAACAGCACCGGTCCCACCCCGAATCCTGGTGAGAAATTCTTCGCACTCGGTCCGCAGCGGTTCGCCGGCGGTCACCCGGGGAATAATGATTTGGCCCTCTCTGATCTGAGCACGAAAGCCAGCAAACGTATCCGACACCGAATGATCGCTGCTCTCGTCGATCCCTTTGTCGTAGATGCGCAAAGGCTCCATTAATTCCATGTCGTCAACCGTCAACATCTGATCGCTGCCCACTACGGAGATCAGACGTCGTTTGCTTGGATTCATCCACGAGGCCTCGATGTGAACCAGTACATCTTCGGGATACTTAAGAGTCAGGAAAACGGAGTCCTGAATCCCCTCGTTGACCCACGCCCCGCCGATTGCAGAAACGGCTGTGGGCACCGACTCCAACCAGTAGTTGGCTATAGAGACGTCATGTGAGGCGAGGTCCCATGCTGCGTTCACGTCATATCGGACGGGCCCGAGATTGGTGCGGATCATCGATATATATCGGATCCGCCCGAGACTCTTATCCGTGATGTAATCCTTCGCTGCATTGACAGCGCCGTTGAAAAGGAAGACATGGCCCACCATCAGTACCAGTCCCGATTCCTCGGCGAGCGAACAGAGACGAACCGCCTGATCGAGGTCGTTGGTGAGAGGCTTTTCGACGAGGACATGCTTGCCTGCATTGAGCGCTTTCTCGACTAGCGCGAAGTGTGTTTTGGTTGGCGTCGCTACAACAACCGCATCCACGCGATCGTCTGCCAGCACCTCGTCCATGCTGTCGGTCACAGAGGTGCCGGTAAATCGTTCCGAAATAGACTTCCTTCGGTCCGCGTCGGTATCGACGACCCATAAGGCCTGAGATCCATGGAGTGTCGAAAAGTTGCGGACTAAATGTGGGCCCCAATGGCCAACACCGACAACGGCAACGCCTGTCATCATTCTTGTCGTCCTCGCTTACTTCTTTATCCGCAGACCCAATAAAAGGAGTGGGCGCAAAATCGACCACCAGCCAACTATCGGCTTCATTTTGGTCTGTCCTAAGTCTTTCGGAGGGTATGTTTTGGTAACGGGCACCTCAGCCACCCGGTATCCGATTTTCGATGCCTTGAAGAGCAGATAGACCTCGAGTTCGTACTCGTCGAGCCAGCGCTGATCTAACGAAAGCTTCGGATCGCCCAACAGTTCAGTCGTCGCAGCGCGAAACCCATTAGTTGTATCAGTCATTTTCGCACCAGAAATCAAATTGAAAAGCGCCGGATGCAGCCTGGTTGCCAATCGTCGGTAAAGCGGCATCTCTCCGAGATCACCCACATTTCCTAGCCAACGCGATCCTTGAACGAGATCGGCCCTCCCCTGGACTATCGGTTCGAGCAGAATCGGGATTTCCTCAGGGTGATCCTTATTGTTCCCGGCCATCACGACTGCGATATCAAATCCATTGTCGACGGCGTATTCGTAACCCTCGCGAATTGCCGCCCCGACGCCGATGGTCGATCCGAGCGATATCGTCCTGGCTCCCAATTTCTCAACCACGGCTACTGAACCATCCGTCGAGCCATCGTCAACTATAAGAATCTCGTCGACAACGTCGCGCGGGACACGCTGAACCACCGTTCCTATCTTCTTCTCTTCGTTGAAGACAGGAGCAATGGCTATGACTGATTTACCCTCGAACACAGGTCAGTTCTAACAGCATCATGGTTGATTGTTGGGCATTATTGGCTGGCCCCGATGGTTAATTATCCAGCTTCGGCCACTTCGCGGAGTTCCCGCTTCAGTTCGTTGACCTCGTCGCGCAATCGGGCGGCGTACTCGAACCGCAACTCACGGGCGGCCTCATTCATCTCTTCTTCGAGGCTCAGGATCAGGGCCGTCAGATCTTCGCCCTCGAGATTGATCGGGGCACGTCGTTCGGTTTCGCGACGTCGTCGCTCCCCTGCTGGCCGTTCTGATTGGACCAGCTCGAGGATGTCGGAAACTCTCTTACGGACAGTTGTCGGATCGATCCCGTGTGTTTCGTTCCACTCTCTTTGCGTTTCCCGTCGGCGGTTGGTCTCGTAAATCGCCTTCTTCATCGAGTCTGTGATGTTGTCGGCGTACATCACCACCTGGCCATCGACGTTTCGGGCCGCCCGCCCGATTATCTGGATGAGAGACGTCGCCGAGCGAAGAAAACCTTCCTTGTCAGCGTCGAGGATGGCAACCAATGACACTTCCGGGAGATCGAGGCCCTCTCGCAACAGATTGATTCCTACCAGGACGTCGAATTCTCCCAGTCTCAGTTCGCGCATGATCTGGACCCGTTCCAGAGTGTCGATCTCAGAGTGCATGTAGCGAGCCCGGACACCCATTTCGAGCAAGTAGTCCGTCAGATCCTCAGCCATTTTCTTAGTTAGGGTCGTGACCAAGACTCTCTGCTCGCGAATGGCTCGTTCTCTTATGTCGCCGAGCAAATCGTCGATTTGGCCCTTGGTGGGACGAATCATCACTTCGGGGTCAATCAGCCCGGTGGGACGGATGATCTGCTCGACAACCTGGGAGCTGTGCGAGATCTCGAAATCGCTCGGGGTCGCCGAGAGAAAAACGACCTGGTTTGCTTTCTCCAACCACTCGTCGAATCGAAGCGGGCGGTTGTCCTTGGCGGATGGGAGTCGGAACCCGTGCTCTACGAGTACGTCTTTGCGGGACCGATCTCCCTGGAATTGGCCACCAATTTGAGGAATGGTCACATGGGACTCATCAATGATCGTCAGGTAGTCGTCGGGGAAATAATCGAGGAGCGTGTACGGTGCCTCCCCTGGTTCTCTGCCATCGAGATGACGTGAATAGTTCTCAATCCCGGAACAGAACCCAACCTCTCGCATCATCTCGATGTCGTAGTTGGTTCTCATTCGGAGCCTCTGCGCCTCGAGCATCTTCCCGTGTCTCTCGAACCACGCGAGCCGCTCCTCTGCCTCTTCCTCGATTGTTCCGATGGCTTTGAGAAGACGCTCACGCTCGGTGACATAGTGAGTGGCCGGGAATACGAATAGTTCGCTGAGTTCCTCGATCACTTCACCGGTGACCGGGTTGATTCGGAGAATTCTCTCCACCTCGTCGCCCCAGTATTGAACCCGGATGATGGTCTCGGCGTATGACGGGAACAACTCAAGAGTGTCACCTCGTACCCGGAACTTGCCCCGGATTAGCTGGACCTCGTTACGTTCGTATTGAATATCAACGAGCCGCTTGATGGCATCTTGCATTGGATACTCGACTCCGGCTACCAGCCGAAGTAGCTGGCCTTGATACTGCTCAGGCGAACCAAGTCCGTAGATACAAGAGACCGAGGCGACGATGATCACGTCGTCTCGAACCAGCAGTCCGGCCGTTGCGGCATGACGGAGGCGATCGATTTCGTCATTGACCGTGGCGTCTTTCTCGATGAAGGTGTCGGTTTGGGGCATGTACGCCTCGGGCTGGTAGTAGTCATAGTACGAGACGAAGTATTCGACGCGATTTTCCGGAAAGAGTTGCCGAAACTCGTTGGCCAGCTGGGCGGCAAGGGCCTTGTTGGGGGCGATGACAAGGGTCGGTTTCTGCACCTGCTCAATCGTCCACGCCATGGTGGCCGATTTACCCGATCCGGTTATCCCCAACAACGTCTGGAACTTGTCACCACGGTTAACCCCTTCGGCAAGTTGGGCTATCGCCTTTGGTTGATCTCCGGCGGGTGAGAAATCAGAAATGACTTTGAATGCGGGCACCTAACAAGGGTACAACGCACCTGAGACAGTTTTTGTTGGCTAGCCCCGACCAAACAGCAAGAGCGTCAACCGGCCGACCGATGCCTCAAGTTCTTCCAGCGTGCCGGGATTCGGGATAACCAGGTCGGCCGTCGCGAGCCATTCCCCACGGGTTGGCTGGGCGGCCAGCCGTGCCCGCACATCCTTCTCCGAATGCCCGCGACGTATCGCCCGTTCGATCCGAACAGGATCGGGGGCGTCGACGATCATAACCTGCGCTCCATCCACCACCGATGACCTCAAGATTGGAATCTCAATGACGAGATCCCCTTCTGCCCGATTTGCTCGAGCGGTGACTTCCTCAAAAATCAAAGGGTGGGTCATGTTCTCCAATTCGACCAGCTCCTCCGGAGAATTGAAGACGATCTCAGCAAGCGCGGCCCGATCGATCACACCGTCGATCAGTACACCGGGCCATCTTTCCGAAACGGTGTCGACCGCCGCGCCCCCCGGTTTCAGGACGTCGTGTCCTATCGAATCAGAATCGACAGTTTCTACTCCTTGCGCCTCAAACAAGGCGCGGACTGTGCTCTTGCCAGATCCGATACCGCCGGAAAGAAGCCAACGCTGGTACCTCTCGCTCACCAGGTGTCACGGTAGCCTCTCCCAATGCTCGAATTGGCCCCTTGGGAGCGTCGTGTTCATCGTGTAATCACGATCACCCTGTGGGTGGCGATGATCATCGGTGCCAGCGCGGACATCATCACACGGGGGCTAACTACCAACGCGGTGATCTCCCTCGTTACCGCCCTCGTCTTCATGGTGAGCGCAACGACAGTATCTGACCGCTGGTTCGGAGTGCGGTTCGGGATCGAAACAGTCACGTTGATGGGGGCGCTTGTAGTAGCGGTGACGCTCACATTCTCCGGCGGTGCCGATAGCCCGTATTTGCTCATGTCAGTAGGGCCAACCGCCATCGCAACCCTTTACGGTGGCATTCGGGCCGGTTTGACCACCGGACTTCTCTCCGCCGGCCTTCTGGCCCTCATTTCTGTAGCGACCGACTCCCTGGGAACGCAGGTGATTTCGGGAATGGCGCTCTACATACTCTTCGTGCTCCTCCTGGCAACTATCAGAAAACTTCTCCAGGACATCTTCAAGCAGGCAGAAACAATCGCCCTCGAAGGAAGAGACGCGGTTCGACAATTCAAGTCTCTGGAGGAGACCCACAACACACTTCTTCAACTGTCGGAGGACATTTCCGCCGGAAGATTGAACGCAGTCGATGTCGGCGCCACCATGCTCGACAACCTGATCACCAGGTTTCCCGGTTCGGCAGGCAAGCTGATCGTCAACAACGAACAGGGAGATGTTGTTCTGGCTGCCCGGGGTGTAACCGAAGATGAGGGGTTCCCGAGAAGTTATCCCCTTTCGACGGCGGACACCCAAATCGGCACCCTCGAGTTCACAACTCCCGAAATGCTGGGCCAGGCAGACGAACAGGCCATTGAGGACGCCATTCAGCCGGTCGCACTGGCCTTCGCCAATCTCCAATTGCTAGAAGAAATAGTCGGTACCGCCGTTGCCGAGGAGAGAACCAGACTGGCTCGAGAAATGCATGACGAAATCGGGCCTTCGCTTGCATCTTTGGGTCTCGCATTGGATATGACGGCTATGCAACGGAGCGACGACCCCGAACTCGCCTCCGATTTGATGGTGCTCAGGTCGAATGTCACCAAGCTGGTTGAGGATGTCAGGGCAACCGTCGCAGATCTCAGGAGTGCGCCGGGCCCGACAATCACTGCACGAATCATTCAAGCCACGGTTGTTCTCACGGGAAGTCCCGAGGTCGTGGTCGATATCGATGAAAGACGCCCTCCCAGACCCGCAATCATTGGCGATTTAACTGCAATCATCACAGAGGCGACAAGAAACGCCCACCGCCATTCCAAGGGAACCAAAATCATCATTTCGGGCCAGGTCGACCGTAGTCGTGGAATCTGTGCAGTCAGCGACGATGGGGTTGGTTTTGACCCTTCCGTGGAGCCGCTCGGCCATTTTGGCCTTATGGGAATGAAAGAACGCGCCGACAAGATAGGTGCAGAGATCGAATTCCTTTCCGAACCCGGAGTAGGAACCACCATCACCATTGAATGGGGAAAATAAATGATCCGCGTAACAATCGCCGATGACCATCAGCTTTTCGCTGACGGTCTCTCCCAAGCCCTCAATAGCCTCCCCGACACCCGCGTGGTCGGAGTCGTGAATTCTGGACCCGACCTGGATGAGGCCCTGAATTCTCAGCCCGCCGAGGTTTGCGTGGTTGACATTGAAATGCCTTTAGGCGACGGGATCGAAGCAATTGCTGAGCTCGGACGTCGATCGCGGGCGATTGTGGTCTCCATGCATGCCACCGATGAGCAAAAACAAAGGGCGCAACAAGCCGGCGCCAAAGGATTCTTCTCCAAGGCAGTCCCCCTCACCACGTTGGCAGCAGCCATCAGGGCCGTCGCCGGGGGTGAGGATCTCATGACGCTTAACGACGAGGAGCGCGACGAGGTTCTGGAGCGTCACATGAAGGCCCAACTCGACCCCGGCGCCGCTGCTCTCACCCCACGCGAGATCGAAATTCTACAACTCCTCGCCGTAGGTGTTTCCGCCACCGACGAACTCGCCGAAAGGCTGTTCATCTCGCAAAAAACCGTGAAGAACCATCTGGCATCGGTATTTCAGAAACTGGCCGTTGCAGACCGAACCCAGGCAGCTATCGAAGCGATACGACTCGGGTTGGCCCGCCCCCAGTAGAGCTGTTCGATTGAGTCATTAGACCCATCACGATCCAGGTGAACGCCTCTTAAAATATGTCGCATAGGAGTACCAATGCTACGTATATACAACCGACTGAACACAGATAAAGGCGCTTCAATGATCGAATACGCCCTCCTGGCGGTCCTCATTGCAATCGTGGCCTTGCTTGCCGTTAAGTACATGGGCCAGGAGACATCCGGCCTGTACAGCGACATCAATTCTGGTCTCGTCGACGCACGCAGCTGATAGGTCGAACCCCCGGGCCCCGCACCTCCACCCGGTGCAGTACCCAACTACGACGACCAGGCGACCTCGCAACTCCATCCGCTGGTACCCAAGAACCTAGATGCCGACCCCTACACCGGGCTGCTCGCCCGACGGTGGCCCTAGGTGTATTGCTTCGGAGGGTTGTTGACGTTGTGAGGGTTTGAGCCTCCCTGGTTATGTGGTGTTGTACACATCGCAGAACCGAAGGAGGCTCATTGTGCACGCTAATGCTCCGT
>JBBKXI010000214.1:0-4645 GCA_037969415.1 Acidimicrobiia bacterium
GACTGGAGCACCCCGATCAACCCGTCCTCGCCTCCGAGACCGTGAACTATTGGGGCGAGCCGGTTGCGGTGGTCGCGGCTGAAGACGAACCAACTGCCAGGCGCGCTGCCGCCGCAGTCATCGTGGAGTACGAGATTTTGGAACCGTTGATCGACAGCGATGAGGCTGACGACGGGGACGAAGTCTTTCGCCGTATGGCCATTCGCCGCGGTGAGCAACGAGGCGAGGGCGACGTTGTCGTCGAGGGATATTACGAAGTTGGCATGCAAGACCAGGCCCCTCTAGGGACCGAAGCTGGTTTAGCAGTACCCGACGGCTCGGGCGGCGTCGATCTCTTCGCCACCTCCCAGTTTGTCCATGTCGACCAGGAGCAGGTTGTGGCTTCGCTCGGACTCCATCACAACCAGGTGCGGTCACATCCCACCGGAATTGGCGGCGCCTTCGGTGCGCGCGAAGACGTAAACCTCCATATTCACCTCTGCATGTTGGCCCTTCACACGGGCCGTCCGGTCAAAATGGTCTATCACCGCTCGGAGTCTTTCACCGGGCATGTTCATCGACACCCCGCCCGAATTTGGTATCGCCATCATGCCGACAGCGATGGCACTCTTCTGAGGGTCGAAGCCCGGATTGTCATAGATGGTGGTGCGTACGCCTCGACGACGGGGGCCGTGCTCGCTAACGCCTGTTACTTCGCGGTTGGGCCCTACAGGTGTGATTCGGTAACTGTGGACGGCGTTGGTGTCCGGACCAACAATCCTCCTTGCGGAGCCATGCGAGGTTTCGGGGCCGTTCAGGTCTGCTTCGGGTATGAGGCACAGATGGACAAGCTCGCTACCGCATTGGGGATGGACCCTCTTGACCTGCGTCGAAAGAACGCTCTCAAGACCGGCGACGCCATGCCGACCACAGGGCAGGTCATCAATACGCCTCTGCCAACTCTGGAAGTGATCGACTCGTTGGAAGCGATGCCCATGCTCGACCTCAACCTGTCGGAGAATCCGGTTCATCTTCCGGGTGGAACAGGTCTCACCACCGATGCCCATCATGTGCGGCGTGGCGTGGCCTATGCGTTGGGCATGAAGAATCTTGGTTTCAGCGAAGGCTTTGACGACTACGCCCAGGCCCGAGTGCGTCTCACAGAAGAGGGTGCTGTGGTTGAGACTGCAGCCATCGAGGTGGGGCAAGGACTGGTCACGGTCCTCGCCCAGATCGCCCGCTCGGCCCTGGGCATTTCCGCGGCCATCGTCAAACACGTCGACACTTCTCTAATCGATTCCGCTGGCTCGACTTCGGCCTCGAGGCAGACCCAACTTTCCGGTGGAGCCACCTTGGAGGCTGCACGACAGCTTCGTACCCAGATCCTGGACGAGTTCTCGGGAGACGATTTTGGTGACGAGGGGGTTTGGCGAAACGGGGAGCTGGTTGCCTCGTTCGAGGATGTCGCCGCCCGGAACCTCGCCAAGACCGTCACCTTCAGACATCCTCCTACCACCCCACCAGATGCCGACGGTCAGGGTGTCATTCACGCCGACTTCGCGGTGGCCGGCCATCGTGCAGTGGTCGACGTTGACCCCGAACTCGGGCTAGTAAAAGTGCTGCGAGTCGACACCGCTCAGGACGTCGGAAAAGCTCTGCATCCCGAGTCGATCAGGGGCCAGATTGAAGGCGGAATCATGCAGGGGGTGGGCCTAGCCATTATGGAAGAGATCGTCATCGACCAGGGTGTCATCAAAAACCCCAACTTCACCGATTATCTTCTCCCCACAATTCTCGACGCTCCGGATGTGGAGGCACTCCTGATCGAAAAGGAGGGATCCTGGGGGCCGTTTGGGGCTAAAGGAGTGGGCGAATCACCTACGATCTCGTCGACGGCAGCCGTTGCTGCGGCCATTAGGAACGCCACCGGCAAGAGCATTCATCGGGTGCCTGTGCGTCCCCAGGACATCGTTTTCGATTGACATGTCCGGGTACAAAGGAGGGAAATGCGCCAACTGATCAATCGACTCCCTAAGGCAGAGTTGCATGTACACATCGAGGGCACGCTCGAGCCCGAAATGATGTTCCAGCTCGCCCGGCGCAACGGTTTTCAACTTCCGTTTGCCAGTGTCGAAGAGGTGCGGGCCGCCTATCGATTCAGTGACCTGCAGTCGTTCCTCGACATTTATTATCAGGGAGCTGCTGTATTGCAAACGCCTGAAGACTTCCACGACTTGATGGCGGCGTATCTCGCCAGCGCCGAGGCTGATGGTGTGCGTCATGCCGAGATCTTCTTCGACCCGCAGACTCATCTTGCGAACGGTGTGGGCTTTGAGGCTTTCATGGAAGGGTTCCGTGCGGCTATTGCAGACTCAAGTGTTTCTGCAGATTTGATTCTTTGCTTTCTTCGTCATCTCAGTGGGCGAGAAGCTCTGGACACCATTCGAATGGCCGAGAAGCATCTCGAAGGGGTTATCGCGGTCGGTCTCGATTCATCGGAACGCGATCGGCCGGCGCATCTCTTCGAGGCCGCCTATCAGCATGCTCGGAGTCTCGGTCTTCGCGGTGTCGCCCACGCTGGCGAGGAGGGGCCACCTTCCTATGTGGCCGATGCGCTGGACATCCTCGGTGCAGAGCGAATCGACCACGGGGTGCGCAGTCTCGAGGACCCAGATCTCGTCGATCGGCTGGTTCGGGAGCAGACTCCGCTGACTGTCTGCCCGCTTTCAAATGTCGCCCTGCGGGTGGTCGATCGTCTCGATGATCATCCCCTGCCCAGGATGCTCGACCTGGGGATGCACCTCTCGATCAACTCAGACGATCCCGCCTATTTTGGCGGCTACGTCGGGGACAACTACGAAGCTCTGGCAACGACATTTGGCTGGGGAATTGAAGAGCTGGCTGACTTTGCAAGAATGTCTATCACCTCTACGTTCCTCCATGAGGGCACCAAGGTGGCGTTGATCGACGAGATAGGCGAAATCGTCGCTTCAGCTGCCGACTGAGTCGGCAGTCAGCTTGACTCAGCGGAGCCGGTAGGGCATTTCCAGCCGGTGACGCCCGAGCAGTTCGGTGTCGGAGAGTATTTCGGTGGTTTTCCCCTCAGCAACGATTTGCCCACCGTCCATAATCACCGCCCGCGGACAAAGTTCGAGGGCAAACGGGAGATCGTGGGTGATTATCACCTGGGCCATTTCGAGCTCGGAGAGAACCTCAATGAGATCTCTTCGCCCGCCCGGGTCCAATCCCGATGTGGGCTCGTCGAGGACCAGGATTGCAGGACTCATGGATAGGACCGTGGCCAGGGCGATCCTTCTCCTTTCGCCTCCGCTCAAGTGGTGGGGAACCCTTCGTTCCAGGCCACTCGCGCCAACCATTGCCAGCGCATCCGCCACGATGGCGGGCAGTTCTTCCACAGCAGCCCCGAGGTTCGCCGGGCCGAAACCGACGTCCTGTTCGACAGTTGGCATGAACAACTGATCGTCGGGATTCTGGAAAACCAGCCCTACTTTGCGTCGGATTGCGGCAATCGTGGAGTCGTCGAGTTCAATTCCGTCAACCTCGACCAAACCCTCGTCTGCCCGGCGTATCCCGTTGAGGTGATGAGCGAGGGTTGTTTTGCCTGCACCATTCGGCCCCAGGATCGCAATCCGCTCTCCCTGACCAACGTCCAGGTTGACACCTGCGAGAGCCTCCCTGCCATCCGGGTAGGAATAATGAATGTCTCTAACGCGCAGCGTGGTGTTCATACGATCACCAACGCCGTCGCCGCGACGACAAGGGCGATAGCTGGAGCGATCATGGCCGCAATCCACTGTCTGGGCGTAGCTGTCTCGCCGCTCACGTGGGGCATGCTTCCGGCGTAGCCCCGCGAGAGCATCGCCTCATAGATCCTCTCGCCCCGCTCATAGGACCGGATAAAAAGTGTTCCGGCCGACGAGGCAATCGGTCGAGCTTGCCAGAGCCATCGGGGATCGTATCCGCGGGCGGTCATCGCAGTTCGCATTCGACCGAGTTCGCCTGCGATGACTTCCAGATACCGGATCATGAAACTGGCGATCGCCGTGATCACCCCCGGGACCTTGAGTCGACTGAAACCCTTGAGAATGTCAGGTGTTTCCGTAGTGGCTGCAAGGAGGATGCTTGCCGTGGCCCCGAGGAGGGCTTTGGCGAGAATATTCCACATCGCCCAGACCCCGGCGCTGGAAATGGCGAGCCCGAGAAATTCCTCATCCTTGCCCTGTCCGACGAAGGGGAGAAAAAGGGCGAAGATCACGAACGGGATCACCGCGACGAGTCGAGAAAGCACAAAACTTGCCGGGATCCGGGCAACTCTCATGGCTACCAGTTCAATTACCGCATAGATGCCAAACGCCCACACGGCCTCCCGTGGGGTAATCGCAACGGCGACCACAAAAAGGAGAACGGCGAGGACCTTGGTTTCAGGGGCGATCCGATGAATCGGTGAGTGCTCATGGACGTAGAGAGCGTGTCCGTGTCCGGCGCCCAAGCTACTTGTGTACTTTCTCGCGGGGCCGGATGGCGCGAAACAATCCGAAGGCGACAGAAAGTGTGATCAAGACGCCGACCATGCCAGCAATGGCAAGGGAAAGGGCTTCATTGCCAATCCCCGAAGTTGCGTAATCGGCAAAAAGGGTGCTGGCGA
>JBBKXI010000215.1:0-12323 GCA_037969415.1 Acidimicrobiia bacterium
CTCCTAAATAACTCCCAACTCCCCCTCCAACGCTCCGCTCTGGAGGGGGAGTTGGGAGTTATTTAGGAGACTGCGAGATATCTGAGGAACAGCATCTTTTCGCCCTCGACTACCCGGTCCAATCTCATTTCGTAGGGTGGGTCGATTTCGTCGGAGCCGGTGATCCGTTTCGACTCACCGCCCGCCAACTTGGGGGCAACGGTGAGGTTGAACTCATCGATAAGGCCGGCACGGGCAAACTGGCCAGCCAGCGATGGCCCTCCCTCGAGGAGGATGATCCTGGCGGCAGAGAGGCGCTCGATGATTGCCTGCGGATCGATGTCGGAAAGGATCGCCACATCAGCTGCGTCACCGAGGTTCGCCAGCCGCCCCGGATTGGCATATGGGCCGGTGATGACAAGAGGCTTGTAGTTGGAGTCGGAAAACACACGTTGTTCGACATCGAGGGACACAGTTCCACTCACGATCGCCAGGGTTGGTGCCGGGTCCTGTCCCCTTTCAACCCTGCGAGCACGACGTGACTCGTCGAGGGTCAGGGGGCGATAGTCCTCAACGATGACCGTTCTGGCTCCCACTAGCACGACGTCGGCAGCGCCCCGCAAAGCCTTGAACATCGCCATGTCTTCCTCGTCGCCGAGGTCCGTTGAACCGCCGTCGATCGTGGCCGCACCGTCGATCGACGCCACGAAATTGAGCATCACCCAGGGTCGTCCGTCGACCTGACGCTCCCCTGCCTCGGCAAGTTCGGTTGGGTCGAGATTCTCGTGGGGATCTGAAACAAGTTGTCGAAGGGCCATCCCCCAAAACTACACCCTCCGACAACTTGACGGAATTGCTACTCGCCTTCGACAAGCCCCACGGTGTTGCCTGCCGGGTCGCTGAAAAGCGCGAATGTGACAACGTCGGGTACCTCAGTGCGGGGCAACAAGGTGGAACCACCGGCCTTTCCAACCCTGGCCAGGTAGGCATCTATGTCGTCAACCTGCATGTAAACGGTGAGGTAGTTGGGCATGTGATCGTTGCCCTGGCCGACGGCGCCTCCCACTCCAGTCTCATCGCCATCGGTGGTGTAGTAATCACTTACCCCGTCGAATGCTTCAAGCTTCCACTCAAACAGATCTGAGTAAAAGTCCTTCAAAGCTCCCCCGTCGGCACCCATGATTTCGAAATGAACTATTGGTTTCGCTGCCATTTTGCAATCTCCTTCGTCAAGATGATCCCCCTGAGGGGCTTTCCGATCACTTGTCGAACTGGATCGCCCGGAAACGACAGGAACTTTTGAATTCAGCTGACGTATCGGGCGACGTTGGCAATATCGCCCTGGTAGATGATCTGTTCGTGCGCCGGTTTGTAGCCCATCGCGACGTTGATGTTGAGCATGGGATCGTTGGATTCGGCATTTTCTGTTTCGACAATCTCGATGGCGGGATATTCGTCGAGAAGCACCTCCATCATCGAAGCCTTGAGCCAGCGTCCCAGCCCGCGATTCTGATGTTCGGGGTCGACCCCGGTGTCCCATTGGTAGGCGATCGCCGGGTGGAGATTCTGATAGGCGACGTTGGTGTAGCCCACAAAGTTTCCCGAGGGTTTGTGGATTGCGAAGTAGCCCAGAACTTCTCGTTGACGTTTGGACTCGTTCTCCTCCAACTGGCGCCACTCCTCCACTGTCCACTCGAGGGGATCTTCTTCGAGGTCTTCAATGGGCGCATTGTTCATCACTCCGGCAACCCTGACAGCCTTCTCGACAAACTCGTCAGGTATCGGAGAGCGCAACAATCGCACTTCGTAGTCGCTCGCCCGCTCCGATGCCCGGGTGATCCATTCCCGCATAAGAGCGCGATCGACTTCCGATGTGAGCAACTGGCTCACCCTTTCGTTGTATACCGGCTTGATCCCAATGGTTTCGGGCCAGAAAGTGTGGGGACTGTTCGTGGGCTCTACGGTCATGTAGCGCTTACGACGATCAGCAATCGCATAATCGATGGTTGGTCGAAGCATCGCTTTGCCCATACCCTGGCCGCGCCAGGCCGCACGCACGTACACCCACCCGAAACTGTTGTCCAAATCCTGGGTTCGATGATGGAAGAGCCCGGACGTGGCAACTATTCGATCTCCCTCTCGGACTATCCATCGGGGCACATCGATCTGGTCGCGAAAGTATCGCCAATCAACCAGACGCTGGGCGAATGGCGTCGCCGGCTCAGCGGGACGCCACTCTAAATCCCACTCGTCATACAGCTCGTTTAAGGCGCGGAGAATTGATTCGGGCGCAGTACGAGTGTCAATTTGCTCAGCAGGAAGAATCATTTCCCGACCACCCTATGAAGGGTGCCCGGTGACCTGTCGGCGAATTATTGACGTTCAGGCGTCTTTAAACTTGTCAGCCGCGTCGCCAGCCTTGTTCTTGAAGTCCTTTGCTGCGTCGCTGACCTGGTCAGTCAGATCATCGGCGCTCGACTCGAGGTCGTCGACAACTTCGTCGACGGCGTCAGAAATCGGGTCGTCAATGACGATGCCCTTTTCTTTGAGCTTGTCGACCACAGCTTCGGCGATGTCGGACGCTTTTTCTTCACCAAGCCGCGGCCCCAGCTTCTCTTCGAACTTGGTCTTTGCTTCCGAGACGGTGAGTCCGCTGTATTCCTTCTTCTTCGACGTCACGAACTTCGCGATGAATCCGACCACCGCGGCAACCAGCGCCAACTTGAACAAACCTCTGAAGAAGTGGCGCTCGGCCTCTTCGACTGATTCCACATTTTCCATATTGACCTCCGTTTCTACCGAGCCTACCGAAGTCGGGGAGGAAGGAGGATGAAGACGATGACCCTCGGGTTCAACGCTTTCGATTCGACATCGACCGGACACTCCGACCGACCATTCTCGCTAAAGCTGATCCGGCAACGACGCAAAGCCCGAGGACCGCAGCTTCTTTTGAACCGATAATGACACGGGAATCCTCACCGATTTTGACCGACTTACCCACAGCGAACCCGACGTACGACTTCTCAAAAGTGATTTCGGGAGCAATGGCAATGCCGGCACCACCCTGGTGGATGGAGATGCCAGCGCCGGACGCCACCAGGCTGCCACCTCCTTTTTGGACCGTGATCCGATTGCCGGCCACAAGGGCGGAGCCGCCGCCCTGCGCAACATGCAGGTCGTTACCGGCGACAAATGCAACTGCCCCGGACTGTGCGACATCGATTTCGTTCCCGTAAACCATGGGGAAAAAGCCGTGACGGACCCGTGTAATGTCTTCGTCTTTCCGGGAGTTTCTGATTGAGCTCATGTTCAATCATGCCAGATAGGCGCTTTCCTTAGCTAACAGTTTCGCGAACTCGACGACGCCGCTTCACAAGCCCGGGACGAGCGCGTATGTTTACTACCGAGATGTTTGGACGGCTTGTCGCTGGCCTGATTGTGATCGGGTTGGCGTTTGGTGTGTGGATTTTGTGGCCGAGGGCGGAGGACGGACCCCCGCCCACTACGCAGGTCGTCGCCAGCTCGACTACTTCCCTTGCCACAACAACCACAACGCAAGAGGAAATCACCACGACAGCCGGCCCAACAGCCGCGGTGATAGAGACCGTCGAGCAGGCCGCGGACCTCCTCCGGGAATTCTGGTTCGGTTGGTTTGAAGGGATCTACAACCAGGACGAAGACCGAATCAAAGACGTCGTCGCCAGCCAAGCGCAGTTGGATGCGGCCAGAAGCGCGTTTGGCAACATGACATTTAGCGAAGAACCAACGGTGGAGGGAGTTCATCTCACGGATATAGAGATTCTGCAGACCGATAGCTCATGTACTGCGATCTGGGCGACTTTGAGTGTTGACTTTCGAACCGGCTCCTCCGCCGGTGTCCATGTGTTTCGGATCAGCGACGGAAACTGGAAGTCGGTCCACACCTGGGTAAATCGCAACGATCTATGGGAGCAAGATTGCGACGCACAACTAGAGCCGTTGTCCTAGTACTTGTTTTGTTTCTTGCGTTGCCGGCGCTGGGGGAAGACTTCGTCGCCTGCTGGTCCGACATCATCGTGGATCCCCTCACCCAAGAGCCGCGCCCAGTAACCAGGTGTCGGATCGCCGGGGGTGGAGTGGTCGACTACGGATCGGACTCCTCCGTTCCGGCCACGCTGTCACCTGCCGCCGGCACCGATCTCACCGGCGACTGCTGGTATTTGACCTCTCGCAGCACCAACTGGGTGTATCTAAATCTGTTCGTCAATGGCGACGCCATCCTCGGTTGGGATCCCGAACCCGCCACACCGGGGGGAATCGCATTCGCTACCGGCCGGGTCCCTCGATGTACCTCCGAACCGAACCCGGCGGTCGATCCCACTGCTGAGGTGTGGGCATATGTGATGGCGTACATACACCCCCCACCGGTCCCCGACCTCAACCCTCCGGCCGGGAGTGGTGTTACCGGTTTGGAAACCTATCTAGGTGTCCCCATCCCTGCTGTCCACGACGGGTCCTTGAGTGCCGGGGGTGTATCACTAGAAGTTCACATCGAAGTCGATGGCGTGGTCGTGGATTGGGGAGACTCAACCATCGAGACCTACCCGGCGTCAAGCGACGCCCTTTCCGGATTTCCTGACGGTATCGCACGTCATATCTATGAAACGAAATACCCCGCTGGCTATCTGGTGGGGGTGGCATACGACTGGACTGCACGGTGGCGGGTACCTGGCGGGGCCTGGCAATTCCTCAGCGTGCCCAATACCACGACCGCTGTGGTTTACCCCGTGGCCGAGATCGTTTCTGTCCTGGGCGGATAGAACACCAATCCCCAATTGGACGGGTGTCGAATCAGTAGAGAGACCACCATCGTGGGGGTCTAGGTGGTGAGGGAATCCAAATGACAGCGCTTGCGCTACAACAAAGAAGGTTAGTCAACCCGACATGGCGGGTACGCTTCACCCTGCTCGCCAAGGAAGCCACGCTGACCGGGTCAATTCATCCACAACCCACCAATACGTCCGACCTCGTGACCCTGCTCAACGCGGTGGCCCGACAAGACCGGGATGCATTTTCTGCGTTGTATGACGCCATTTCCCCGGTGATTTTCGGGACAATCCTAAAAACCATTCGGTCGCGGGAACATGCTGAAGAGGTGACCCAGGAAGTCTTTCTGGAAATCTGGCGTAAGGCAGACGATTGGGACCCGCGGCTCGGGTCACCGACGACCTGGATGCTGGTTATGGCCCGTCGCCGGGCGGTTGATCGGATCCGGCGTGAGGAAGCCTTACAACAGCGGGAAGACAGAATTGCCCCGTCGTGGACAGACCGGCCAACATCCGAGGTCGAGGAAGCGATAACAGCACAGGAAGACCGATCTGAAGTCCAAGAGAGCCTGGCTGTGCTCAGTGACGCCCAACGAGAAGTGATCGAACTCGCGTTCTTCGGCGATCACACCTACGTAGAAGTAGCCGAAATGCTGGGACTCCCCCTTGGAACTGTGAAGACACGAATGCGAGACGGGTTGATGCGTCTCCGCCGTGGTTTCGGGGTGGTTACATGAACGATATGCACGACCTCGTTGGCCCGTATCTGCTGGGCTCGCTCGACGAAACCGAGCACGTGGCGTTCGAGGCGCATCTCACAGAGTGTCAGCAATGTCAGGCGGAAGTGACCGAACTCGAACCGGGGTTGGCCAACCTGGCATCCGCCAATGCTGTTGCTCCTCCAACCAATCTTCGAGACCGGGTGCTTTCCTCAATCACCGAAGAAGATCCGGTGGCGTCATCCGAGGACAGGCCAGCGACAGGGTGGGGGCGATGGTTGCTACCCGCCGCGGCGATTCTGGTTGCCGTGTTCGGCGCATTCGCCATTTTTGACACCGACCCGATCGATGCCGTCCTCAATGCCCCCGACGCCACCACAGTGGCCCTTGCAACATCAGATGCGTTCACGGGAACACCGCCGACTGAGGCTCGGGTGACTTTCTCGCCGGGTGAACAGTCGGCTGTGCTTGAGTTCGACGGCCTGGTGGACCCCACTGGTACCAACGTCTATGAGGCGTGGCTGATAGGCGCTGACGGGCCGGTCCCGGCCGGAACCTTCACTCCCGATTCAAACGGCAGGATCCGGATCAGACTCGATGGCGATGCTGAGCCCGGTCTGATTGTGGCCGTCACCGAGGAGCCTGAGGGTGGCCTACCCGCACCTACTGGTGCTCCTCTCTTCAGCGCAGAGCTGTAGAGCCGTCGATAACGAAAGGCTCCGGCCGGAGCCGGAGCCTTCTCGCTGGAGGAATTGCGATTGCTTTCAATGTATCGGCGGACGATTCCAGACCTGTAGCGAGATTTCTTCGCCGCTCCCTAACCGGTTTTGGAGGCTCGAATCGACCACATCAACGGAATCTGCAGGCTGGTGTCAGGGAGACGCCAAACCCCGGTCTCATCCTCAACCATATTGTCCAGGCCTTGCCACTCGCAGAAGTCGTATTCTTGAACAGCATCGAGCCGGAGTCCGGCGTTGAGCAGAGCCGTCAAGGTCTCGCCCACTCCATGGTTCCAGCCGAACGTCTTCGGGCTGGTAACAACACCTTCTCCAGCGTAGGTCTCCGTTTCGTCGAACTCATCCGGCTCCCCTTCGAAGTAGGGATACTTGAAACACAATCGGCCATCGTCACCATTCTCGTAGTCGAGTGCCCAGAAGACCGGATGCGCTTCGCGGATATAAAACATGCCGCCTGGCTTGAGCAGGCCTGCAACGACACGGGCCCAGCCGGTGATATCGGGGAGCCAGCAAATAGCCCCTACACCCGTGTAGACAACATCAAAGGTCTCGGGGAGCACCTCAGGGACGTCGTAAAGCTCCGACACCACAAATCTTGCAGGCGTGCCGGCCATCGAGCTCAATTGGCGAGCTGCTTCGATCGACTTCACGGAGAAGTCGACGCCGGTGACATCGGCCCCCAGCCGTGCAAGCGAAATGGTGTCGGTCCCGATATGGCATTGGAGATGCACCAGGGTTTTACCGGTGATATCGCCAAGAAGGTCGCGATCAAAACGAACGACATCCGACAAGTGTCCGGGTACTGAGAAGCGGTCAACGCCATAGACTTCGGAACCAAAGTGAATGGTGACGCGGCTGTCCCAATTGTCCCGATTGACCAGGCGATGTTTATCCATAGGCATAACGGGGAAGTATGGCTCTCACGCCCGACGGAGTCATCACAATTAGCCGAATCCAGTTCGAAGCCCTAACCTGCCGCCCCCCAACATGTCAATGCTTTTTTGAGTTTTAGACGCGTCCTCGGTGTCGCCGTATCACTGTTCCTGCTGGTTACAACGTTCACTCTTGCCCAAAAGCCCGCCAGCAACACTTCGGTATTGGGAGAGGGTGCAAGTATCGATCCGCATACCTTCCCCGAAATCACTCCGCCGACTCCCGACGAGAAAGGGTCCTTTAAAGACCGTCTGGGCGAGACGACAACCACCTTGTACGTCACCACATCCAGCAACCCCATGGCGGAGACCACTTCCACGGTAAGCCAAGCGGCCGACGAATCGGCCACGCCGACAACAAGCCCACCGTCTGAAAGTTCGCCGACCACGACTCCTCCCTCCCCTGCCACGACGGAATTACCCGGCGGATATAACTCTGGCTACGAATCTTCGTTTGTCTCAGAGATCAACAGCCTGCGGGCGAGCAACGGTTTAGCCACCCTATCTCGCAACGGATCTCTCGATGCTGAAGCACGGGCGTGGTCAAAATTGATGGCGGAACAATCAAGCCTTTCGCACAGCGGAATCGGGCGTCTGATTCCACCCTGGTCAGCAGTGGCAGAGAACGTTGGAACAGGTCCGAGCGTTTCAGCGGTTTTCAACGCACTGGCTGGCAGCCCAAGCCACCTCGACCATATGTTGGGTAGCTACACCGCACTTGGTGTAGGAGTTTGGGTAGATTCCAACGGGATCCTTTGGACGACGCACATTTTCGCCAAATAAGCTAACCGGGAAGGCACACTGGCTCTTCCAGCAATACCGGATGACCTGACGATTCAATCAACGTCGGGATCAGGCAGGAAGAAAATTCGCCTTCTGGAGAAACCACTACTCTCGCCACAGCTGTGGTCGATCCGGCCTTCGACAAACTCGGCCAAACAAAATTCCCCAATGACCAAGATACCGGGCGACCCGCCACCGTCTCGAGTGGCTGCAGTCGGTGCGGGTGATGGCCGAATATCACATCGGCTCCCGCCGCAATCATTGCCTCGGCCCGAGCCCTGTCATCGGGTCGGGGTTGGTTATCCAACTCGACTCCCCAGTGAATCGTCACCACCACGATGTCGGCGACCACCGATGCCGCTTTGACAGCGGCGACCATCGACTCGATGTCATCACCGTCACGCATCCCCGGTCGTTCCGGGGTGGCAAACCAGCCCGGATGGGGAAAGACCCCACCGAAGCCAACGACGGCGACCTTCCACCCTTTGATATCAAAAACGGCCGGTGCGCCCGCCTGGGTGTCATCGGCACCGGCACCAACCGGATACAAACCAATATCTTCAAGGAGTTGACGGCCGGCGAGCATGGCTGGTTTTCCATAATCCTGACTGTGGTTGTTCCCCAGGTTGACGACTTCGACTCCCGCCTCGATCATCGCCGGGTAGGCATCAGGATCGCACCCGAAGACGAACTCCTTTGGTTCTGGCGGCCCGTCGGGAGACGGAGAACACTCCAAATTCACTATGGAAAGGTCATCCTCTAGGAAAAGACCGTCCAACCCAGACCAGGCATACGCATAGCCTTCACTCCGCAACGAAGGGATCACACCTCCGTCAAGGTTTACATCACCGACTCCGTGGATCACGAGCCAGCCGCGACCGGCAGTAGTAGTCGTTGCCGGATGGATGCTTGTGGTCGAGGGGACGGCCGTTGACGTGGTGGTTGACGTTGCAACTGAAACGGTCGTGGAGGTCGGCAAGATTGTGACCATGTTCGAACCCGCCGAACTCTGACAAGAGCTGAGAGTCAGGGCGCCGGTTAGCAACATCGCCACGATCGGCCATTTACGAATAGAACTGGTTTGCCCATTTCCGATACAGCCCGATCGGACCATCGCCGCGGGCAAGACGGGGCGGATCGACATAGGCCTTATTCTCCCAGATGGGAAAGTCCTGCGTGGCATCGCTGGCAAATCCGTTCAGAATGAAACGGGCCGCGCCCATACCGACCAGGCCGGCAGGCATCGCTTTGAGAAGACCTTTCCGATCGGCCGGATCTTTGAACCAGAGTCCGAGACGCAAATCGATCAAGTCACCGTCCCGGGGAGTGGCCAGCACCAGCAACCGCGCCTCCAGCCCCAGATTGGGGATGGTGACGTCAACCTGTGAATACCCCAGGCCGTGAATGTGAATGTCATATTCGAAACCCGTCTCGAAGTCCGGCCCAAGGGAGCCGAGGAGGCGTAGAGGGCGTCGTGCCCGATATCCGATATTGAGATAAGCGTCGGAGGTCGAGACGTCTTTGATCATCTCTACATTTCGATATCCATGCACTACGGCAAAGTGGCCCAGGTCGACTGAGTTCTCGGTCGTCTCTTGTGGGTGGTCGTGGAGTTGAAAACTCCGGTGTAACAAAGGTCGATACTCCGAAGGGTCAAAGTCGGGCAACTGGAAGTTCGGCTCTAGGTCCTGGCCGTGGTGCCATGCGAAGATGGCACCATCGGTCTCAATCACCGGCCAAACCTTCGCCTCCAAACCTGTGGGGACGGCCGTCCCGTAACCCGTTGCCATACATTTTCCCTGTCCGTCAAAGCAAAATCCATGGAACGGACAGCGGATGGCGTCATCGACGATGGTCCCACCCAAACCGAGATGGGCCCCGAGGTGGGGACAATGAGCCTTCATAACGCTCACCCCGGATGAAGTTCTGAATACGACGACTTCGGTCCCTGCCAGCACCGAGGTCACGACCTCGCCGGCGCCGACTTCGGAACTCCACGCTACTGCATACCAACCATTCGGGAATGGCGGAAGCCCTCGACGTCCCGGTGGCCCAGTGGGGGTCATTCCGGGTCGATGGGTGGGGCGAGGTGGGCGGTGGAAGGTGCACCAGACCAACCCAGCTCATGGATCTGATCCCGCTGCGCCTCAATCGCTGTCAGGTCGATAGTGATCTCGGGATCAAACTTGAAAACTTTGACCAGTACCGAGTAGACCCAGAAGTTGAGCAACCGGAATGGAAGCCCGGCGGCAAATTCGGCGATGTATCCCAGCACCATGGTGACCAATATCTTCGGGCTCAGATCGACATCCTGCATCCGGGCGAACTTGGTGTTCCCTGCGACATCAGGAGGAACTGGCTCGGCGACATGGCCGACAAACCGCCAGAGCCCCATGGCCACCAGTCCGTACATCGAGAGCAACACTGCTTCCGCTGAGCCAAGAGATTGAATCGCAAAGTAAGCCCCGAGGGCGATAGCCCCCCAGGTGATCACTAGACCCACCGTGAAGACCCGTTCCCGATAACTTCTCGCCTGATAAACCTGCCAGGCGAGAAGCAGCAAAACGCCGACCGGCCCGGTGAAGTGCCAGAGGAGGACGTACCAGGCGAGACCATCGACGATGAAACCGGCGTGAGTGGTATTGGAAAACCAATTGGTGTGATAGGAGGCGTAGGTGACCGATTGCATCTCAAGCGATTCGATCCCCAGGTTCTTGTCGATCCGGAAGGCGGTCGGCATCGAGACCAGGCTGGTCATCGGCCCTGGCAATATATAACAGGCGATGAAAAAAAGGACTGCCGCAACTGCAGTCGCCCAGAAGATAGGTTCAATGGATCCGGAAAGCACCAGCAGCCAAACAATCAGTCCAAGAATGACAAGAGCCGATGTGGCCTGGGCGAGGTTCTTCACGATTCGCATGCCACGCAAAGATAGCGGGCGAGGACCCACCGGATAGGCCACCCGCTGTTAGAAAGCCCCCTAGACCTTTTGCCGGGAGCGGTATGCAGCCACGTTCTCGCGGGTGGTGCAAGTTTCGGAACAATTCCTGCGTGACTTGTTGCGGGAAGTATCGACGTATACGTCATCGCAAGTCGATGAGTTACATCGGCCAAACCTTTCGAATCCTCCCTCGATCATGGCGGCGCTCAATCCCATGGCCGTGATTGCGCCGAGCCAACGGGCAGGGCTTTCCCCTTCCGCTTCGAAATGGAGGTGGGGACCTTCACCATGGACACTGAGCCGGGGAATCGCACTCACATCGGAAAGAATAGAATTGATGATGTCAGCCGCATCCGACGCCGTCTCCGCCTCAAACACCGAACGGAGCCGACCCCGCAGTGCCCGAACTTCGTGGAGGTCTTCCTCTTCCGGGGCCCACCCGGGACCACACCAATTGGCTTCAGCACCGCTGACGAAAAGCGACACGTTTTCGGGCGAAACCAATTTCTCCTCGCCGGTGACGGTATCGAGTGTGTTTATCAGGTCAACAGCCATCTGGACTGGCTGATCGTTGTAATGTGAGTAATCCATTTGACCCCTTACTGGTAGTAATTAGCCTGTAAGGGTCATTATAACAAATAGGCTGCTACAAACACGAAACGGGGTCAACAAGGAAAGATTCGTTCCCCCGTCGCCCACCCCTTTGGGGCAACTCGAAAATTCCGGATGGCGACAAGTATGTCAAACCGAGAAACTCAGGATCCCGTCGATGTAGGTCGCAGAAACTGCGAAGGCAGTGTCAAGGACTACCAGATCGGCCGGGGAGCCCGGCGCCAACGAACCCACCTTCATCCCCGCCATAGTCGCCGGGGTCGATGAGGTTGCCGCCGAGGCTTCTCCGACCGACAAGCCGAGGTCGAGGAGATTGCGAAACGCGTCGTCCATCGTCAGAACGCTCGACGCAATAGTCCCATCAGATAATGTGGCGCGAGAGCCGACGACTTCCACCGTCTGACGGCCAAGAGTGAATTCGCCCTCGCCGAGGCCCGCCGCCGCCATCGCATCGGTGATGGCTACCAGTCGATTCCCGGCAGAACGAACCACGATCATCGCCACCTCCCGACTGAGATGAACACCGTCGAATACGGCGGTCACGAAAACTCCCGGCTCGGTGAGTGCCACTCCAATGATCCCGGGATCGCGGTGTCGTAGAGGACGCGAAGCATTGAAAACATGAGTGACCCCGGTGGCGCCCCCGGCGAAGGCGGCCCGAGCGATCGTGGCGTCGGCGTCGCTATGACCAATAGAAACCGTTACCCCGGCTGAGACCAAGAACGAGATGAGCTCCATTGCCCCGGCGAGTTCTGGTGCCACGGTCATGTGGGCGACGCGTCCCGAGCCCAGGAGATCTCGTACCACATCGAGAT
>JBBKXI010000216.1:0-2837 GCA_037969415.1 Acidimicrobiia bacterium
CCGGGGTCAAGATCAGCAACATGACGGGAACAGACTTCCATCGCCACAGAATCGCTGAGTAAACGACGCCGCCGATCAAAAGTAGCCGCTGCAACAGGGCCATCATCAGAAGCGGTTCGGCCCCGACGATGCCAGCAATTGCCCGTTCAAGCCACAAGATGGCTGGATATCCGAATTGGCGGTAACCACCATCGACCGGGCCAATCCGATTCAAGACGCGCGACTGGCCGATATAGATCAAGCTGTCGTTGGTCACGATCGGCAGAAGGTTCACTGCGAGAAAGCTGAGCACTACCAGTGCGAGGCCGACGATCGCGGCGACCCTTATCAAGCGTTCGCGAGGCGAACTCGGCTGCCGATCTCCCGACCGGCTAAATGTCATGAGCGGGCGCCGATCGAAACCGGGACCGCCTCCCGACTCTCCCGAGCGTGGTAGCTGGATCGGACCAGTGGGCCCGATTCGACGTGAGGTATGCCCAGACCCTCCCCGTACGCTTTGTATTCGGCAAACTCGTCAGGGTGGACGTAACGATGGATGGGTCGGTGCCGTGCAGTTGGGCGGAGGTATTGGCCGATGGTGATGATGTCGATGCCGACGGCTCTCATATCAGCGAGCGTCCCGAGAACTTCTTCGCGGCTCTCCCCCATCCCAACGATCAATCCAGACTTGGTGAGACCGGGAGGATTCATCTGTTTGGCCCGCCAGAGGAGGGCGAGCGAACGTCCATAGTTCGCGGAGGTACGGATGTCTCGCTGGAGGCGGATGACCGTCTCGGTGTTGTGGTTCAAGACCTCAGGCACCGCATCCATCACCGTCTGCAGGGCCTCTCGATCGCCTTTGAAATCGGGGATCAGCACCTCGATTTCGGTGCCGGGTGACTGTCTCCGCGACTCAGTGATGGTGTGGGCGAAGATCCCCGAACCACCGTCATCGAGGTCGTCCCGGTTGACCGAGGTGATGACTGCGTGCTTCAGGTTCATCTTCTTGATCGCCTCGGCTGCCCGAAATGGTTCAAAGATATCGAATTCGGTTGGCTTGCCGGTATCAACATTGCAAAACGAACAAGCCCTGGTGCATTTATCCCCGAGAATCATCAGGGTCGCCGTCCCCATTCCCCAGCATTCATAAATATTGGGACAGTTTGCCTCTTCACATACTGTGTTTAGTTCCAAGCCGCGCATCAGCTTCTTCATCTCGAGGTAATCGCCGTCGAGTTTGGCGGTTACTTTCATCCACGACGGCCGGGGCGGCTCCCCGGGGAGACGACCGTTGAGCAACACGGGTTCCTGAGTCCTTTTTTCGGGAGTGAATGTGCCGGCTTCAAGCATTCGATCCACCTCATACTCACGGGAGAGGCCCTGGCCACGCACGAAGGCAGCGTGCTGCGTTTCGCGCTGGCTGTACCCGAAGACATCAGCAAAGTGCTTCTCGACCACGGGGACCACTTCTTCGAGTACCACCTTGCGTCCCACCAGCTCAGAAACCGTAGTGACCGGCCGGTCATCGATTCCACACGGATTCATCATTTTGAAGAAGTCCATGTCGGGATGGAGGTTGAGGGCGAATCCGTGCATGGTCACCTTGCGGGAGACTCGAACCCCGATGGCCGATACTTTGCCCTTCTCGGTCCAGACCCCGGTGAAACCTTTCTCACGCCAACTCTCAACTCCGAAATCGGCGATCGATCGGATCAGTACCTCTTCGAGCTTGCGTACGTATGGAACGATCTGCTTTGGATCGGACAACTCGATTATCGGATATCCCACCAGCTGGCCCGGGCCGTGGAAGGTGATATCTCCACCCCGATCGATGTTGAATACTTCGGCGCCCCTGGCAGCTACGACCCTCTGATCGACGAGTAGATTTCCGACGTCACCGTTGCGCCCGATCGTGAATACCGGGGTGTGTTCGAGCAGGAACAGATAGTCATCGGCCGACCTCCCGGTGACCCGTCCCTCGTGAAATGCGCGTTGCAGATCCCACGCCTCACCAAAGGGGAGCCTGCCCAGCCATCGAACCCGCAGGTTGGGCTTCAAGCGAGCTCCTGCTCCCAATCCCAGGTTTCCAGGTTCTCTTTGATTCGCTTCAGGAACAAGACGGCTGTTGACCCGTCAAAGGCACGATGGTCCCAGGTAAGTCCGAGATATCCAATGTGACGAATGGCGATCATGTCCTGGCCGTCAGATGTCGTAATCACGGTCGGACGTTTGGTCACAGTGTCGGTCGAAAGTATCGCGACGTTGGGGATATTGATGATCGGTGCCGACATGAACGAACCAAACGGGCCGGGGTTAGTAATCGTGAAGGTTGAACCGGTCACGTCGTCGAGATCAAGTCCTTTGCCGCGTGCCTTCTCAGCGAGATTCTTCACCGAACGCGCCAGACCAACGAGTCTGAGTCCGTCTGCGTTTCGCACGCTTCCGACAACCAGCCCACCCTCATTGAGATCGATAGCAATTCCGAGATTTACCGCTTTGTGGAATACCGCCTTCTTCTCTTCGAGATAGAAGGAACTGTTGACCACCGGATAGGCCTTGAGTGCATCGATTACCGCCCTCGAGATGAAGGGGAGGTAGGTAAGTGAGAATCCCTCGGTCGACTTGAAGGCCGCCTTGCGAGCCTGACGGACTCGTTCCACCTTTTCGAAATCGACCTCAACCGAGGTCCAGACGTGGGCAGCGGTTTGTTTCGCCTTGATCATGTTCTCGCCGATACGTACCCGAATCCGGTCGAGTTCGACCTCTTCAGATCCGGAGCCAGTCTCGGGCATTGGCGCAGCCACGATGGATGGTTGGGTTGACGCTGGTCCCGAGGTCGGCGGCTCAGCGGCTTGCGG
>JBBKXI010000217.1:0-4236 GCA_037969415.1 Acidimicrobiia bacterium
ATTCCAGATACAACGTGATGACGTCGGTCTGAGGGTCGTCTTCCCAGGCCAGCAAGAGATCGTTGGCACTGACATCGGCTTTGTTCCCTACGGAAACGAATTGGGAGATCCCGATGTTGTTTCGTTTGGCGTAGTCGAGAATGGCGATTCCGAGAGCTCCTGACTGGCTGGACATGGCCACATTTCCAGGTGGTGGGTACACGGGTGCGAAGGTTCCATTCAGACTCACCGAAGACGCAGTGTTCAGAAGTCCCATGCAATTCGGCCCGACCATTCTCATCCCGGCTCCGCGAACGATGTCAACGAGACGAGCCTCGTCTCGAGCGCCGTCCTCGCCGACTTCGGAGAACCCTGCGGAAATCACTACAACTCCGCGAACGCCCGCCGTAGCGCATTGAGCCACGACGTCGATCACAACACGTTGCGGCACCACGATGTAGGCGAGGTCGACTTCGTCGGGCACCTCATCGATAGTGGCGTAAGCCTTAATCGAATGAACGACCTTCGAACCGGGGTTCACCGGGTAGATCGGCCCGGTGAACCCTCCCGATATGATGTTGTGAAACAGCTTCCCGCCGATCGAATCCCGGTCGTTAGATGCGCCAATCACGGCTATCGACTTGGGGAAGAACATGGGGAGGAGGGAAGCGGCGACAGCCCGCTTCTCGTATTCGGCGGCGGCGTTCAATGCGCCATCGCTCTCGAATACGGGGAAATCGACCGTGTAGACGCCTTCGTCGATGGTCCGCGAGATTTCATAGCCGCTGTTCCGGAAAACACGCATCATTTGGCGGTTCTCGGGAAGGACGTAGGCGCGGAAACCCTCTACCCCATTCGAACGGGAATGGTGGGTGAGGAGTTGGAGCAGTTTTGTCCCGATCCCGCGGCCCTGGTGAGCATCCGCCACGGCAAAAGCCACTTCAGCATGTGTCCTGTCGGGACCTTCCCGGTCGTAGCTGGCAACGCCGATCATCTCACCATCGTGGAGGGCAACCAACGCAAACCTGTCGGCGTAGTCGACGTTGGTGAAGTACTCGATCTCGTCCGGGTCTAGGGTCTTCTTGATCCGGAAGAACCGGAAGTATCGAGATTCGGGGCCGAGGGTCTCGAAGAAAGCGACGATCAAACCCGAATCAGCGGGCGTGATCGGCCTGATTCTGACGACACCCCCGTCGCGAAGGACGGCATCGAGTTCATATTCTGATGGATAAATGCCCAATTCTTCTTCTCTCGTCGCGATCCAGGCGCTCCACGTTACGCCACTGTTCCACTTTCTAGTCAGTGCTCTCCGTTAGAATCGCAATATAAGGGTTAGGTCCAGGGTGGAATGAAGTTGGATCTACTCCCGGTCAACGTGGGGCCCGGGTTCGGTTCCTCTCCCCTCCCCCACCCACCGGCCCGGGTCCCGCGACCCTTCTACGCGACACCTCTTGCGGCCCAGGCGACTGCAGAAATCGAGATCGGACCTGGACCAACGATCAGCGCGCATCGTTCTTCGAGTTCACGCCACTTATCCCGGGAGAGGCTGGACAGGTAGATGCCGGCCGGCCCGACACCACCCAATGTGTAGGGCTCCCACCACTCCTCAAAGGTCTCATGCACCACCTCCACCTGCAATGGCACCCCGGTGACGTTGTGGAACCCGGCGCTCTGGAATAATTCCAGGAGATGACCCTGACGGGTCCCGGCCCGTTCCGATTCATCCTCGATGCCGCCGTCCAATCCCCGAGCAGCTTGCCAGAAGCTCTCCAGGGGGCTCCGCCCACCCGCAAGGTCCCAGACACACGCCGCCACCACACCGTCGGGCTTGGTGACCCTTCCCATTTCGGTCAACCCCGCGACCGGGTCGCTCATGAAATGCACCACCAGTTGGGCGAGAACGGCGTCGAAGAGATCGTTGTCGAACGGAAGGTCCTCCGCAGAGGCGCGGGATACATCGATTTCGGGCCACCGCTGCTCGACGACGGCAACAAATGGCTCGGAAGGATCGACCGCGGTCACGTTCGACAAGCCGACTCTGCTGATCAGTTCGGAAGTCAGCGCACCTGGCCCGCAACCAACATCGAGGACGCGGCCTACGGAATCGATGCCGGCAAAATCGGCAAACCTGGCGGCCAGGGGCTGCGAGTAGCGGCCCATGAACCGGTCGTAAGAATCTCCGTTTACTGCAAACATGTCCGCACTCTACAGACCCCGCCTGGTGCCCGGGGTGGGAATCGAACCCACACGGGCCATTTCGGCCCAAGGGGGTTTAAGCCCCTCGCGTCTACCGTTCCGCCACCCGGGCAGGGTGTTTCAGAGGACAAAGCTCAGAGTAGGGCGAGCAACTCCTCGGCGACGCCGTCGAGAGTATCGCGCTCGGAGATCTTTGCCTTTTCAACACTGAGCCGAGCAAGAACTTGCTCCGCAACTATGGCGCCAGCGACGATCACGGGAGCCCGGTCCGGTTCTAGGGAGGGGATCGCCTCGACATCCGGCAGTGACATTCCCGCTAAGGAATCGATGACACCGGACAGTTCGCCGAGTGCGACCGACGATCCGTGTACCTCCTCACGGTCATACCGATCAAGCTTCATCGTGATCGCCGATAGCGAAGTCCAGGTGCCGGCCACACCAACAACCTCATTCGCTTCGAATTCGATCGCTGCGAACAGATGGTGGACATGGATCCGGGCAGCCTCGATCCGGTCAGGGCCTATAGGGTGAGTGCCGAGAATTCGATCAGTGAGCCGAACCGAGCCGATATCGACGGAGATCGCCTCCACGTTGGTTACAAACTCGGTCGATCCTCCGCCGATGTCCGACACCAGGATCCCGCCACCCCCGCTGCCTACAGCTCCGCGGAAGGCATATCGTGCTTCGTCGTCCCCACTGATCAGGGTCGGTCGAACACCAATAACGTCTTCGACCTGATCAAAGAACTGCTCACGGTTAGCGGCGTCTCGCGATGCTGAGGTGGCAATTGCCTTTCTTACTTCAACCTCTTCCTCATCAAGGTGTTGGCCGAACCGGGCAAATGCATCCATTGAACGGGCGATCCCTGCTTCGGAAAGCACGCCAGACTTATCGACACCGCGGCCCAAACCGGTAACTCTCACCCATCGGCCAATCTCACCATCCGGAGAAGTGATGAGGAGTCGCATCGAATTGGTCCCGATATCAACGACGCCAATCTTCAAGGTTGTCCGACCCAACTGGGGTTCCATGATCCGTCGCTGACACATGTCACTTCGCAATCGAGTGGTTCGATCCACGATCTCACCAATTCGCCAACAGGGTTGTCGCCGCCGGCGGCGGTGTGGGCAAAATGGGCGTGGAGACACTTAACCCCAACCCGGGTACCGCCCACGCCACCTGAAGGCCGTGGTTCTGCGTCGTCTTGGAGGAGCTCATCGCGCTCGTTGCGATAGGAATCATGGGCTTGTTGCAGGGCCTGGCCGAACACCGGATCGACCTCGGACCTCCTTTCCATCCGCTTGACCCCTCCGGCACCTTCCATCCGACCAATCCGAGTCGTGGCGAGTGGGCAAGTCAACCAGTAGAGGGTAGGAAAGGGAGTTCCGTCGTTGAGCAATGGAGGCACCTTGACGACGACAGGGAGGCCCAGATGACATCGTGCCACCACCTCGGAATCGGCACGAAGAGACCGACCGATCTGAACTTCGACGACCTCGCGGTCATCATGACTGGTTTTAATCAGGAGCCTCCGTCAGCGCCAGACATGAAGTCCCAGACTCGCTCCACCCAGGTGCGTTCAATGTCAATACGGTCAGGAGGCGACGGGTCGACCACATTTTCGGATTCCGGCGGATCGAGGACCACGTATGCCGTCTCGCCAGGCCGGGCGTAGCCAAGTTTTTCTCGAGCAAGTTTCTCGATCTCCTCGGGAGTCTCAAGGGCGGCGACGTCTGCTGCCAGCAGACGATTCTCCGCCTCGAGGCTGGCCAATTGCTCCTGGGCCGATTCCACCTGACGATTGGAATCGAGGATCTGACGGTATGGGATCAGTTGCGTGAGAAATGCTGCGCCGATGACCAGAAATAGCAAGACGACTAGGAGCAGGGTTGGCCTTTTGGTGATCGTCATTTGGCCCTCCTGAAAGTATTCCAACCCGGATAGCGTGCCTGATCCCCTAGAGCTTCCTCAATCCGGAGCAACTGGTTGTACTTGGCAGTCCTCTCTCCCCGTGCCGGAGCACCGGCCTTGATCTGACCGGCGTTGGTTGCCACGGCAAGA
>JBBKXI010000218.1:0-14013 GCA_037969415.1 Acidimicrobiia bacterium
AACGCGTCGAAGACCTAGACCGGTGGCTCCACGAATACAATCATCACCGATACCACACCGCCATCGACGGCCCACCCATAAGCCGCGTCAACAACCTCAGGGATCAATACACCTAGGTCCTATCAGAACCTTGAGAATGGGTCGATTTACCCACCCAGTTGCTATCAAGCTCCTTTTCCTGTGCGCCGATATCTCTAATTAAGTGATGGGACGAAAGACCCATTGCGGAAAGATACATCTGAGTTAATTTGCTCAGTGTAAGTCCAATAAGTTCTACCCAAGGAGGGGTAAATGCTTGCTCTGTGGACCAAGGTAACAAGCTGGATGCAGGAAGAGAAGGGCGCCTCAATGGTTGAGTACGCACTCCTCGTTGTCCTCATCGCCATCATTGCGCTCGTCGCGGTCCGGTTCGCCGGTCGTGAGGTATCGAGCACCTTCAGCGAAATCGGTTCCGGCCTCAGCTAAACCTGAGTCGAAACTAAACAACCAGAAGAGGGGCCCTCGGGTCCCTCTTCTTCGTTTTTGGGTCCGAGTCAACCGGCCTTGAGTACTACGAAATCGGTGCCCTGGCCGTAGGTGACGACCCAACCCGCATCTTCCAGCCAGCCCACCATGGGCTCGTCCGCCCCCAGAAGGGCCTGAGAGATCCCATATTGCTTAAATACCGGCTCCCAGGGCGCTTCTCCCCCCCTGATGTCCACAAACTCCTCCATGCGCTCCTGATAGAGCTCAGCACGGTCATCGATAAAGACCTCCAACTCAGGCCCACGTGACCAGATCAGATACCCACCTACGACGTCGTTGTGAAACACCGGCGCAATGTCGAGCTCGGTTGCCGCCTGGATTGGGAACCTATCTTCAGAGAGACCGCCCTCTCCAATCAGCAGGAACGGCAAGAGGATGATTGCGCCTGCGAATACTGCCGAAGCGCCTGCGCCGAACCGGGCTGGGAGCTGGAGGCGCTGACTCGAGAGGGCCACTCCGATGAGGACAACCAGAGAAATCCATGCTGGTGGCACCGAACGCAGAGAGGTCAGGGCGATGGCGAAGAAGGGGACAATTACAACGAGGTCGAGTGGCTTGATTCTCCCGCGAGTGGCACCGTACATGATGAGAACAATCCCAACGAAGAATGGGAAAAACACCGGAGACAGCAGCTCAGGCGTGCGCCATTCGCTCAGGAGGCTCAGATAGGGACGAGCAGCAACGAAGTCGGTGAGGATCTTGATCACACCCAGTCCATGGGCCGTCAGCAGTGTAACCAATCCGGAAGCGATCGCTATGGGTAGCGCTTTCCAATCTTTTTTGGATAGGAGCCGCAGCCCCACATAAGCCAGCCCGATGAAGAATGACCCGTGTACCGAAGCCCAGAGCCAGAACAGGAATGGCAACAGCCAACGCGTCTCGGGCCGCTCCCAGCTGAGAATCACCAGAACAGCCAGCAGATACGAGAAGATCACGGGTCGGGGCACGAGAAAACTGACCATCAGCACCGTCGAGAGAATCAGGATGATTCCTGTGGCCAGGACGTTATTCGAGCTCCGGTATGCAATCAGCCCCAGACCGAGGAATGTCAACACCATGATGACCAACATCATCACGGGAACGAAACCGAGCCCACTGGATGCTTCCAGACGCCCATAGATCAATTCTGTGAGCCAGCTTTGAGTGAGCCAGGCCTCGCCACCGGCGGTGAACGAAAAGGGATCCCGAGTGATTACAGAGCCGGCGTCCAGTTGCAGACTGCCAGCTCGAATATGCCAGAGGAAGGAATTGTCCCCGATCGGTGACCAGGCATCGATGACCAGGGCAATCCACGGTATGAGCAGCAGGAAATGGGCTATCGAGAACTTACGTTGCGGATCGCCCTCCGCCGGTTGCATCAGGTGCTAGCGAAAGCTTCGGTGATCTGAATGGCCGCCGGGCCAAGCAGAACGATAAACAGGGCCGGGAAAATGCAGAACACCAATGGAAACACCAGTTTCACCGGAGCGGCGAAAGCCTTCTCTTGAGCTCGTTGGCGACGCTTGACCCTCATCTCGTCTGCTTGCACCCGCAGCACGTTGGCGATGGTGACACCAAAAGCCTCGGCCTGAATCATTGCCAGAAGGAAGGAACGGAGCTCGTCGAGGTCGGTGCGGTCCATCAGGTGACGCATCGCCTCCCGCCGGCTCACACCAACTCGGGTCTCTTGCAACATACGGAAGAACTCCTCGGACAAGGGTCCGGGGACGGTGGCAACAACTCTCGACATCGCCGAATCGAATCCGAGTCCCGCCTCGACCGAGATGACCAGAAGGTCGAGGACGTCGGGCAGGGCCTTTTGCATGCTGAGTCGGCGTTCGTCGCGCTTGCGGGCCAACCATGCGTCGGGCCCAAAGAAACCGAGGGCGATAGGCATGACGAACAAGAAAATCCTCTGGAAAGATGTGGATCCGAAGTCGACCAGTAGGAAGGCGAACACAACACCAACGATTGCCCCAAGCATCTTGATGACCACAAACGATGGTGCGTCCAGGTTTGCCGGACTTCCAGCGATCACCAAATTGTGCTGTTTCTTATCCATATACCCGACCGGGGTAAACCTGCCCAGGAACCCAGAAGTCTTGAGGACAAGTGGGGCAATAGCGCGCTGGGCGAAGGGTTTGGCCAATTCGTCATCGCGTGTTGTCGGTGCATTGCGCCGTCCGTACAGAGCCAGACGGTCGGTCATATCTTCTTGCTCTCTGGTGACTCCGAAGCCAATCCAGACGACGACAAACATCACCAGGAGAAACACTCCGATTACGGCAAGGGTCAACGGTTCAACACTCATACGTCAATATCCACAATCTTTTTGAGCCAGAAAATTCCAGCAGCGATGAGGAGAACCCCAAGTCCAATGGCAATCTGGCCAACTGTTTCTTCAAGCAGCGGCGTGAGGTACTCAATATTGGTGACATAGAGGAAGCCAAACATTACAAATGGCAGTGCTCCAAGAATGATCGCCGAAAGGCGACCTTCAGCGGTGAGGGCCTTGATCTCACCTCTCAAACGATTTCGTAGCAACATCGTGGTGGCAACGGTTTGCAGAACCTCGGCGAGGTTACCGCCAACTTCCCGCTGGATCTCGATCGCCATGACCGCCCATTCGAAGTCTTGAGACTGAGTCCGGGTCGCTATGCCCGCCAATGAGTCCGGCACCGCACGGCCCAGCCGTGCCTCGACGAGCGCCCGACCAAACTCCCGTGCCGTGGGATCTTGCGCCTCTGAAGCGACAGCTTCCACCGCCTGGAGCAGCGAATACCCGGCTCTCAGCGAAGTCGCCATCAACGTGAGAGTGTCGGGCAATTGCTTCTCGAAACGCTTCTTCTCCCGATTTCCCGTCCATGAAATGAGGAACAAGAAAACGAAGAGAATAACAACGAAGGAGACCACTCCCACGACAAGACCGTTGAAGATCCCGAAGATGAATCCCCCAACGGCAGCGATTCCGAAAAGAGCGAGGACCGCTTCACCAGGGGACATCGGGATATTGGCCTGTTCCAGGGCTGAGTTCATGCCGGAAAGAAGTCCCCGGCGTTTTACTTCCTCTTCAGCAGCCTGCGAGAACTTATTGATCAGCGGGATGCGCTCGATCCAGGGGCGCTTTTCCTCGTTACCGGACCCCTTGCGGCCATATGCTTCAAGCCGTTTGGCAAACCGACCTCCGCCTTCTTCGTCTTCCCTACCGAACAGAATGACGATGAACAGAAACAACGTGAGTCCCAACCCAACCGCGCCGATCAAGATCAACGTCCCCGAATCCAGGAAGAGCGGACTGTCGATCACGACAGATGACGGCGGGGCAAAAGTCACCGTAGTGGTGGCTTCCGGCGGCACCGATGTGGTCGTGGCGAAGCCTGACACCTGGAAGTCAACCGAGGAGGACAAGCCGGTGTCGCCGTAGCTCGCGGCAAATGTGACGACTCCCGGTGCGGAGATGGGCGAAACGAACCTTGCGACCAGGGTGTTACTGATCTCCTGGCCAATCTGTAGATACAGGCCCGACAGCTCTTCAGGGTTTGGTGTGGACAGGAAGAGGCCGTTTCCGGCTTCGGCGATCTGTTGCACCGGACCGGGATTGAAGTCTGGTGATTCGAGGGCGACACCGAAGAATTTGATGTCGGCACCAGAGACTGCGGCCACAGCCTCATCGAGAGTCGCGACCGAGACCGTGTCGTCACCGTCGGTGAGGACAATGGCATTTCTCAGGAAGTTTTCGCTGCCCGATTCACCAAAAAGCTCAACCGTCTTGACTACAGCGTCGTTGAATGCCGTTTCGCCGTCGGCCACGATTGCGCCGATTCGGGTGGTCAACTCGTTGCCGTTCGACGTAAACCCAGAAGACACCACAACCTGGTCGGCGAAAGTTATCAGCGCAATCTGGTCTTCGTTTCGCTTCTGGTCAACGAAGGCCTGTGCCGAAGCTTTCGCAGCTTCGATTGGTGCCCCCTGCATCGAGCCGGATGCGTCAATTACGAGAGCAATCCGAACCGGAACTGCCGACTCTCCGAGACTTCGAACCTCAAGATTCGAGACGGGTTCGCCGTTGGCCGTAATCGATAGCGTTGCCGGGTCGGGTGCCGTCGTGAAGTTAGAGAAGTCGATGAGCATGGTGGTTTGGCCACCTTCGGCATAGCGCGCCCCGTTGATGTCGACAATCTCAATCGACGGTTCGGATGACTGCGCAAAGGCAGTGCCCGCCGCCAGGAGGACGGCGACTACGACAAGAAACAGTCGCTTCATCTGCCCTTCCTAGCGAAAGGCTCGGGGTCGAAGAGGTCGGCAGGCAACGCAATGCCCTGATTGGCCAGGTCCTCAGAGAAGGAGGGCCGGATACCGGTGGCCTTGAGGCGGCCCTGGTATATGCCGTCGTCGTCGACACCCATCCCGAAGTCGAACAGAAAGATGTCTTGCAATGTGATGACATCGCCTTCCATACCTTCGACTTCAGTTACATGGGTAACTCGACGGGTTCCATCGCGGAGACGGGAGACATGGATGATCAGGTGGACAGCCGAAGAAATCTGCTCCCGGATCGCCTTAATCGGCAGGTCGAAACCAGCCATCAACACCATCGTCTCAATACGGCTGAGAGTGTCACGAGGGCTGTTGGAGTGAACTGTGGTCAGAGATCCGTCATGACCGGTGTTCATGGCTTGGAGCATGTCGAGTGCCTCGGCACCACGAACCTCTCCAACCACAATCCGGTCGGGACGCATACGAAGAGTGTTCTTGACCAGGTCTCTGATCATGACCGCACCCTTGCCTTCAATATTGGGAGGGCGCGACTCAAGAGTAAGCACGTGTTCCTGGTGCATCTGGAGCTCAGCGGCGTCTTCCACGGTCACGATTCGCTCGTCCCCGGGGATATACGACGACATCACGTTGAGCGTCGTGGTCTTACCAGAACCGGTACCACCGGAAATGATCACATTGAGACGACCTCTAACACACGCCCGGCAAAAGTCGGCGACCCGCTGGGAGATGGTGCCGAAGTTGATCAGGTCTGCTTCCTGGTAGGGGTCTACCGAGAATTTACGAATTGTCAGAAATGGCCCACCGATAGCGAGCGGTGAAATCACCGCATTGACACGAGAACCATCCGGGAGTCGGGCATCCACCATTGGGGTGGCCTCGTCGACACGACGACCGATCTGACCGACAATCTTGTCAATAATCCGACGCAGATGGGTTTCATCCACAAACTTGGCATCGGACTTGAGGATGCGACCCTTCTTCTCGAAATAAACATCGTGGGGACCGTTGGCCATGACTTCGGTGATGTCCGGGTCGTTCAGCAAGGGGTCGATCGGGCCGTAGCCCAAGACATCGGAGGCAATTTCATTGAGCAGAGCGCGTCGGTCGGCACTGGTCAGCGGTAGACCCTGTTCCTGGTCGACAGCCCACTCGAGCATTTCGAGCACTCGAAGACGAAGCTCCGCATCGGACATACCCCGGTCGTAGAGGGTCGGTCCCAGTTCCTCGACTACCTTGAAATGCAGTCGACCTCTTAAGTCTCCAAGCGCGTCGCTTCGATTGGTCGCTACGTCGGCAGATTCCCCCTGCCTGGCTGCGGCGACTCTTTCAGATAATGATGGCATAGCTCTCTCCTCCCCCTACTTTCGTCCGAACAGCCCGGATTTTCCCGAGGCGTCGGGTATGTCACTTGCTACCAATGCAGCAACCGATTCCATTCCTTTTGACACCTTTGACTTCGGCTCAGACTCGACGACGGGCCGACCTTCATTGACTGAGGCTGCGACGGATGCGTCGGAAGGCACTGCAGCGTCAATCGTCATCTTCAAAGCAGACGAGATCTCCTTGTTGTCGAGCTTGGAGCGAGAATTAGATCGATTCATAACCAGGCTGACCGCACTGGTGCTGAATTTGAGGAGACGCATCGTGTCGAGGGCAAGCTTTGCGTTTTTGACGCTTGGCAAATCCATGTCGACGACCATCAACACCTGGTCCGACTTTTCGACGAGGGACAAGATCAGCTCGTCGAGCATCGAGGCTGTGTCGACGATCACGAAGTCGTAGGAGTCTTGAAGCAGGTCGATCATCTGCATGAGCCCGGAAGTTGTGATGTCGTCAGCGAATGCAGGCTCCAACGGCGCCGCCAGAACCTTGAGCCCGCTCGGGTGCTCGGTGAGGAGGCTGTCAAGAAGCTCGGGGTCGAGATGATGGAGCTCGTGGGCCGCATTGACCATGGTGAACTTCGGCTCCAACTGCAATACGAGGCAGACGTCGCCGAATTGCAGATCGGCGTCGACCAAAACGACCTTCTTGTCTTCGATCCGGTTGAGCAAAAGGGCAACGTTGGTGGCTACTACCGTTGTCCCGCTGCCTCCCTTGGCAGACCAGACGGTGACAACCTTGCCACGACCGGTTTCTTCAACTTCATCGCTTCGCTTGGGCGCTCCGCTCTGGCGCTTCAATACGTCATGAGCGAAACGTTCAATGGCTTCCTCGATCTTCTGCTCTTCGAGCGGAATTTCAAGAACATCAGAAACGCCAGCCAGCATCGCGTTGCGCAATAGATCCGAGGTGACCAGGTCGGCCACGAGCATGATGAGCAAAGACGGATCCGAGTTGTGTACAGCTCGGATCTCGTCCATCGACGTCTCACCCGTATAGGACGGGCCGAGCAACAGCATTCTCACCTTGCCGGACTGAAGACTCTCCTCAGCCGTTTCAAGCGATCTGGCTGTTGGCAGCCGGCCATCGAACAACTCCTTGGCTTTCGCAAGAAAGTCATCGTCCTGGTCGACAACCAGCAGGTTGTGCTCAGCCATTGACATGAATCAGTACCTCAGTTGGAAAAGATGTCGTCAAGAAGATTGCCACCGAAAAGCGTATCAATAATTACGCCATTGGTTTCAACTTCTACAAAGTCCTCGGGAACCAAAGTCATCCACACCGAACCATTCTCGAAAGCGAATGCCAAACGCTCGGCGTCTTCAGGGCTTACCTCAAGGACGAACTGCGTAATAATCAGATTCTCTTCAGGTGGCGGCGCCGCCCCATCAGGGCTGACCGGGGTAGTTGTCGGAACAGTCACAACCGGTGGCGCGTCAGGGTCTGGCCGTACTTCTTTTCCGACGGCGAGGACGGGCAAGCCCTGGAGAACGAATCGCGTATAGGTGACGGTGAGCGTTTCACCCTCGGCCGGCGCCCCTTCTCCTGTGTCAGGCTGCAGGGTTGGGAAGTCGGTAGGAATGATGTCGGCAGCGATGTCGAGCGTGACAATAAGATTGACCCTGTCGCCAGGCTGTACAAAGCCGTTCACGCCACGGATCTCATCGAGACCCACTGCGATCGCCTGCTTTCCTGAAGGTATCAACTCTGCCAGCGGTGTCACGTCGCTGGTGACTTCGACCCATTGGCTTCGGGTGATGATGGCGTTGTCGGAAATCGGTCCGGCGGCAAAACGACCGCTCAGGATGTTGTTGAGTTCCTCCTGGGTGGTGATTGCGTCTTCCGGCAGATCAACCTTTTCCTCGGTACCGGGTTCGAGCAGCCCGTCCGTCGAGAGAAGGATGGATCCATCGGCGCCTTCGCTTATCGCGCCGTTAGCCCGGAACACGTCGACTTGGACTTGCTCGGCCTCGGCATCCGTTTTAACACCATCTAAAAAGTTCCATACCGCCCAAGCGGCTAGTCCGGCCAAAATCAAGGCCACTAGAAGAACTATTGCTCTCCTACCCATTGAGTCCCCTTCGGTTGTACCCTCGGTGGTTCGCCGCTTGTGCGACGACTTGTCCGAGGCATGCTACCGGCGAGGCGGCCCCCGCCCGGCGTTTCAGTTCAATTTCCACAGAGATTGTTTCGGAACACAAAACCCGCCCCTTAAGCAATTCTCTGCCGGAACATATTAAGCGATCGTGCCCGAGTTCCTTATAAAACTGTATGGGACTTTCGACCTTATTTGGATCGGGCGGTGTGCGCCGCCTACCTGCGACCGATACCGCGTTCTTTCAGTTCTTGAAGGATTGCTTCCAACGAAGCGTCGACCGGCATCGGCGGCCGCTCGTCCTCGGTGGCGCCAAACTCTCGTTCGAATTCCCGAGGCTGGTTGCGACGACCCGGCTTTTTACCTCCGGAAGGCTCATCGACTGGCGCGGAACGTTCCTTGTAGTCGGGCGCCGCTTGTTTGATCGACAGGGAGATGCGACGACGCTCGTCGTCTTTTTCGGTGATCTTCACCTTGACCGCCTGGCCGATTGAGAGCTCCAGCTCGGGCGACTCCACACGATGTGCCGCGATTTCGGATACGTGCACGAGCCCCTCAACTCCTTCACCGACGGAGACAAACGCACCGAAGGGGACAGTCTTAGTAACGGAACCGTCGACAACGTCGCCGACGTCATGGCCCTCGGCAAACACATCCCACGGGTCTTCAGTTGTCTGGCGAATCGATAGTGAGATTCGCTCCCGGCTCAAATCAACTTCGAGAACCTTGACGCGCACCTTGTCGCCGACGTTCACCAATTCGTTGGGGTGGTTGACATGCTGCCACGAAAGCTCGGACACATGGACCAGTCCATCCATCCCGCCGAGATCGACGAATGCGCCGAAATGAACAACCGAGGAAACGACTCCGTCGCGGACTTCGCCTTCGGCAAGATCGTCGAGGAAACCTTGACGTTCTTCGGCCTGGGCCTCTTCGAGAAATGCTCGCCTGCTGAGGACGACGTTGTTGCGGGCCCGGTCGAGCTCGATCACCTTTGCGGTGATTGTCTCTCCGATAAAGGGGTCGAGGTCGCGGACCCGACGCAAGTCGACGAGTGATGCCGGAAGGAACCCTCGTAGCCCGATGTCGACGATGAGCCCACCCTTAACAACTTCGATCACCGTTCCCTCGACAGTTTCATCTGCAGCGGCGATCTCGTGAATTTTGCCCCAGGCGCGTTCGTACATGGCGCGCTTCTTGGAAAGAAGTAGACGCCCCTCGTCGTCCTCTTTGGTGAGTACCACAGCTTCTACACGATCGCCGACCTTCACCGAATCATGGGGATCGATGTTGTTGCGTATAGACAGTTCACGTGTGGGGATTAGGCCCTCTGACTTATATCCAACGTCGATCATGGCGCCGTCGCCATCAACACTGACAACCGTTCCCTCGACAATGTCACCATCGTTGAATTCCAGAACGGTGGCGGCGATTGCAGCTTCGAAGTCATCGCCGATGTCATCGGGGAGATCGCTGAGATCGGGAGCGACCAGAGCAACCCGGGGAGTCGGCGGCTCAATATTCGCCAAGGGGTTCCCGGATGATTCCTTTTCCGATGGCTCGACTGCAGCGGAAGCATCTGCGGCTTCCGGAGTTTCGACGGCCTGTGGGGCCTCTGGTGAGTCGGCCTCCGTTGTGGCTGGCGTGGTCTCCTCAGCGGCCGGAACCTCGTTCGGTGATTCGGTTGGAGTCACATCGGTTGTCTCGGCAACATCGGCTGCTGGGGTCTCGGGCGCCGTGACTTCTTCCGAAGTGCCTTCGGGCGCGGTGTTTACTTGATCGTTGGACATGTGTAGGGAAATACCTCTTTGGAAAGAACTCTGCACGGGAACCGCACAGGCTGGTTGTGATTCTATGCCAATAGGTCGCCAAAGGCGAACAGAAATTGGCCGATCAGTCTTTTACCGCTGCCAAACTCCCACCGGTCGACACATCTACCCGCAATGGAACGTCGAGTTTGGTGACCTGTTCCATGCTCTCCACGACAACCGCTGTTGCCTGTGCTAACTCGCCCTCCGGGCATTCCAGTATTAGTTCATCGTGGATCTGGAGCAGCATTCTCGACTCCAGTGCCTCAGACCTGATCCGGTTATCGAGGTCGATCATGGCCTTCTTGATCACATCGGCGGCGGTTCCCTGGACCGGTGCGTTGAGCGCCATCCGCTCCCCCATCTGGCGAACTCTGAAGTTATCCGACTTGAGTTCGGGGAGATAGCGCCGCCTCCCGAACAGGGTGGTCGTGTAACCGTCATTGCGGGCCCGGGTCACGATTTCCGCCATGAATTCCTTCACATCTTCGAACTGGTCAAAGTACGAATCGATGTGCGCCTTCGCTTCTTCGCGTCCGATGCCGAGGCGTTCTGCGAGACCAAATGCTTCCATCCCGTAGAGAAGGCCAAAGTTGATCATCTTGGCGGTGCGTCGCTGCTCGACAGTCACCTCGTCGAGTGGAAGCTGCCAGACCCGGGCGGCCGTCGCGGCATGAATATCGAGATCATTCTTGAATGCGTCGATCAAGAAAGGGTCGCCCGACATGTGGGCGAGTATCCGCAACTCGATCTGGGAGTAGTCAGCTACCAGAAAAGTCGAGCCCGGGTCGGCCACGAACGCTTTGCGGATGGTCATGCCCGATTCCGACCGAACAGGAATGTTTTGGAGGTTTGGCCGATCGGACGAGAGCCGCCCGGTGGTGGCCGCCATCTGGTTAAACCGGGTATGAATCCGACCGTCGGCCTCAATCAGGGGAAGGTATCCGTCGACGTACGTGCTGCGAAGTTTTTCGTACTCTCGATATTCGAGCAGGGCCTCCACCAACGGATGGTTGAGCTTTTTGAGGACCGACTGGTCGGTTGACGGTTTGCCTGTGGAGGTCTTCTTCAGTACCGGCAACTCCAGCTTGTCGAAGAGAATCGCCCGCAACTGGTCAGTTGAGTTGACATTGAACGGCTCTCCCGCGAGATCCTGAATCGTTGTCTCCAGCTTAGCCAGACGCTCCCTTAGATCAGCCCCCAGTATTTCGAGATATTCACGATCGACTCCTATCCCGGCGTGCTCCATCCGTGCCAGGACCGGGATCAGGGGAAGTTCGAATTCGTTGAACAGTTTCGCCTCGGCCTTATCCGATAGCTCGGCGGTAAGGAACTCAGAGAGTCGGCGGACCGCCTCTATTCGGTTCCCTTCTGTGTCCAGGTCAGGTCCGATTTCGAAAGGGAGCATCCCGGCGCCACCGTCTTCATCGTCCACTGACACCACTTCCAGGCTCAACAACCGTTCCGCCAGTTCTTCGAGTTCGTAGGTACGTTGGGAAGGGTTGACTACATATGCCGCCAGGGCAGTGTCCATTTTCAGGGTGGTTATGTCGTTGCCCAACTCGAGCAACACCCGGGTAAATGTTTTGAGATCGTGACCGATTGCCGCCGACGTCCCGGCTGTCAAGCTGTCGAGAATCGGGCCGGCCGCGTCCATAGGAACCACCACCGCCTGGCCAGATTGGGTTGAGATCGCCAATCCGAACGGTTCTTCCGGACTGCCGACCAAACCGACGATCAGTTCTGGCTCTTTTGCCAAAGCGGCCACCCGGGTGGCGTCGACGAGTTGGGATGTTTCGACATCGAGGATTTCTCCCTGAGGGGTCGCCCCCGGCAGCGCCTGTTCCAGGTCCGACCACATCGAGTGAAACTCCAATGAGTCGAAAAGGTCTTTGACCGTTGTCCGGTCCCACTCCTTTACGGTGTATTCATTCGTCGAGAAAGGAAGATCGAGATCGTCGACGAGGGCCATCAAACGCCGGTTTAGAAAGACCTGCTCCCGAGCTGCCGCCATGTTCTCTTTCAGTTTGGGTGTTTGGTCCTGAAGCGCCTCGAAGATTGCTTCGAGACTCCCATAGTCACCGATCAGACGGGCAGCTGTCTTCTCCCCAACACCCGGCACGCCAGGCAGATTGTCGGAATTGTCGCCTCTGAGAGCAGCATATTCCACATACTGGTCGGGTCTAATCCCGTAACGCCCCTCGATGTATTCGGCGTCAGCGGTAATCGTCTCCGAAATCCCCCGCATCGGATACACCACCTTTACTGGGCCCCCAACCAGTTGGAATGCGTCGCGGTCCCCGGTAACAACTAGCACCTCCCAATCGTCTTTCACCGCTTGTTTGACAATTGACGCGATGATGTCGTCGGCTTCATATCCCTCCTGGCGGATCTGATTGATCTGGAGTGCTTGGAGCACTTCGTCCATAAGGCCCAGTTGGCTCCGGAAGTGGTCAGGCGCCTTGGAGCGGTTCGCCTTGTACTCCGGGTATGCCTCTGTCCGAAAGGTTTGGCGGGAGACATCCCAGGCGACGGCAATGCCGTCGGGATCATGATCTTTGAGGAGTCGAATCAGCATTCGGGTAAATCCGAAGACGGCATTAGTCACCTGACCGCTCTTGGTAGCGAGGTCTTCAGGGAGGGCGTAAAAGGCGCGGTAGGCGATCGAATTGCCGTCGATGAGGATCAGAGTGGGCACTCGGCGACAGTAGCGAGCTAGTCGGGCAAGCGGTCGAGGAGTTTGGCCTGTTTGTCGAAGAGCGATTCCTGCTTTGCCACCAACCGGTCGATGGTCTTTTCGAATCGCCGGACATCGCCTCTTGTCAGTGAGGCTTCCTCGCGATCGATGTAGTTGCCGATGGCCGCGTCACGCTGGGCGTCCTCGTTGATAGAGCGGTGATACTCGAGCTCGGATCTGGTGAGACGAAGCTCCCGACCAACAGACGCAATCTTGTCGTTCACGGCGAACAACTTGCGGTGGATCCGCTTCATCCCGAAGACGCTGTCACCCATAACCCGAGATTACGCCGACACTGCCCGGAAGCAGCGAAACACCTGATAGATTCGCGTGACTTCCACGTCCACCCCCGGCCGTTGCTTTTCCGCAGCGGCCACCCCCTCCAGGCGACTCCGTCTTTGGAGGGGGAGCAGGCTTCAGCGATAGGTCCTTTCGGGAAAGCTCACACAGTCGGAAGCTGCGTCGTGAAGATTTCGTGACGATGTCGCAACGTTGGACAAGTTTATGGGACCGAAGACTTGAGATATCATCAGGCGCCTGCCGGAGTGGAGAAATTGGCAAACTCGATGGACTCAAAATCCATTGCTCTAAAAGGCTTGCGGGTTCGAGTCCCGCCTCCGGCACCAGGATCCGCATTGTGACAATCAGCCGACTGGCCTAACCCTCCGGTTCAAAGTCCAGCACCTCGCACATGTCACGGCATCCAACAGGACTCAGTACCGGCTGCCCTGGCCCCGCGGGGTCCGTCAGTTAAATAGATCTCCATGTAAACGCCGTGGTCGTCGGGCATCGGCTGCGCATAGACCTGAGGTCCTATCCACTCGGCGGTCTCCGGAATCGGAAAATAACCGTCCCAGCTGGCCTCGCAATACTCGGCGTTCTTCGCGAGCTTCACCGTGATCCCGTAACGCTCGATCTCGACAACTCATAGGACCCATCGTCTGCCTGTCCGTCGCGAGTCAGATCCCAGACCACCCAAGACCCGGCGATTAGGACGCGATTAGGACGACAGCGAGAACAAACCACTTCACAGAGAACTCCCGGTTACCGGTCAGTGTACGAATCCCAATTCGGGGAAACAAGGTCGGACCGCGATTGGATCTTTAGGTGGTACCCACCGTCCCCCTCCAGCACCGTGTCTCGATCAATGTGGATGCTTAACCCGCCACCCTCCCCGCCTTCTCCGTCGGCGGTACTCCCTCCGCAAGCGG
>JBBKXI010000219.1:0-19378 GCA_037969415.1 Acidimicrobiia bacterium
CCTGAGGCAGCGGATTCGGTCGGTGCCGCGTGGGGAGAGTTCGACGATGTCGCCGTGGAGATCACTCCAAAGAATCGGCGGTCGTGGTCGAACGCAAAACTGGTCGAGGCGAGCAAAGAGGCCGCCGGCGACCTGACCCCCGACAAATGGTTCGTCCCCGAATAGAGCCGGATAATTCTTCTGTGTCGATTTCAAGACCCTATGGCGGCCGAAAATCGACACAGATCGCCTTGAGGTCTGGCGATCGACTAATCGTGCTAAAACCCGCTGATGGTTTCAACCTCAGAGAACCAATCGCGCCGTTCGGCGCTGGGGATGCTGGTCATCTCCTCAGGCCTTGTTCTGGTGGCGCTGCCCATATTCATGGTCGGGGGACTTGCTGTTCAGATCCGCGATGACCTTGGGTTTACCGAGTCCGGCCTCGGGGCCGCGGTAACGATCGGTTTCTCCGCTGGAGCGGTAGTAGCGCTATTTGCGGGTCGTCTCGCCGATAGGCTCGGTCCGCGAACTGCAGTTCAGATCGGTGCGGCGTTGGCCACCGTTTCAATGCTCGGACTGGGATTGGTCGTCGAATCATGGGTGTCGTTGACCGCCTTTCTCTGCATTGCCGGATTAGGCGTGGCAATAACCGACCCCGGTCTTGCGATCCTGGTTGATTGGGTGATCCCACCGGGAAGGCAAGGTCTCGCATTCGGTGTCAAGGAAGCCTCTATCCCGGCAGCCACTCTTCTCGCCGGTCTCGCGGTTCCCGCGATCGCTCTGACCGCCGGATGGCGGTGGGCATTCGCTCTTGGCGCTATCCCGTTGGCGATTTTGGTTCTCTTCCTCCGAAGAGTTTCACCTGCAGAGGTATCGCCCACGGAGCATGAACACGAACCGATGGTTGATCTAGAGGAAGTGACACGGTCGCCGCACCGAAAGTCGATTATCTACGCCGCCGTTGGGGGAGCTATGGGTGCAGGGGCCGCTAGCGGGGTTGGGGTATTCCTGACCGAATCAGCGGTAGCGATGGGGATGACTCCCGCCGGAGCAGGTTTGCTTCTGGCGACCGGGAGCGTCGCCGGGATTATTGCTCGGGTGAGTGCGGGCGTTGTTGCCGACCGAGTCGGCGGAATTCAGTTCCGCCTGATTGCGATGATGCTGGCCGTCGGTGCAGTCACTATCGCCCTCGGTGGGACCGGTACACCCTTCCTGCTCGTTGTCGGAACGATCGGTGCTTTCACCGGCGGGTGGGCCTGGACCGGAATCTTTTTCCTATCTCTCATCAAGACCAACCCAACCGCTCCTGGTGCCGCGGCCGGAGTGGGAACCTTCAGCCTCGGCGTCGGCAACGCTTCAGGACCCTTGTTCTTTGGTTTGGTTGCCCAGTCCTACTCGTTCCAGGCGGCCTGGGTAGTGGCTGGCCTGGTCGCAGGCGCAGGCGCATTCTCGATGTGGCTCGGGTACCGCCGCCTCTAAGGAGGCGAGTCGAAGTTCTCTGTATCAAATGGGTCGTCATCCACTCTTTGGTGAAAGGGAGCAACTTTTTGAACTTGAAAGGAGAGGAAGATGATTCCTTATGAACAGCAGAGGGCTCAGGTCGACCAAAGACTCGAGCGCTACAGGGCGGACGCCCATCGGTATCGGTCGATTCGCGAGATGCGAGACCCCGGGCCGGGGTTTGCCAGTCGCTTGCTGGCAATCGGTCGAAGCGGATTTACTCGATCCGGTGCGTCCCGGGTGGGAAGTGTTCTCTTTGGTAGAGAGAACGGGCCGGTTCAACCGGCCATCTGAGTCCTCCTAGCGGTCGCCTAGAAACGACCGGGAGCGACAAATGAAAACCCCCGACTCCGGTCGGGGGTTTTCATCAGTTACTTGTACAAGAGCCCCTTGACGGCGTCGTAGTCGATTGCACTGTCTCGCCACCAGACGAGATCATTCTGAGCTTGCATCGGTCGACGACTTGCGAAGCAGGCCGCAGCTACGGCTGAGGCGAACGAAGACCCGCTCCACTGGACCCAGGGATCGCTAGCGACTCCACTCGGCCCAATGATGTCGACTCCGGGGGCTACGTCGGTGATCCAGGGACGACGCACGATGTCGACCGGTTGCCTCGGCGGTGCGGCGTGGAGGTCCCATGCGACCAGGACGCCACCGGTCCGCCCCGCAGCGACGGCGCGAACGTGGTTGAAGGCGGCAGGGAAAATTCTTCCGTCCTCGTCTGTGTTTCCCCCCGCAGCAAATGTGACAGATCGGGGAAAGTGTTGACGCCAGTAGTCGATGGCCAGGGAAAGAACCACAAATGTCGGATCGTTCTTATCACATACCACCCCGCCCAGAGAGAGATTTAGTACATCCACCTCATCGCCGGTATGGCGATCGACCAATCGGATGATTGCGTACAACACATCCAGTTCGCTCGTCAGGGTGAGTGATCCCTCTTTGGGGTTATCCAATTGTGGGAAGAACTCGGAAATCGGGACCGGCCGGGCCCGGGCCACCGAGACCACGTGGTTGGGCGAGATCATCCTGATTACCCCGGCGACAAATGTTCCGTGGCTGGCGCTGCCCGGTCCCGGCGTGGGCTCGAGATCTTCCGGATCGAAGCGCATGCCGTCCGCCAACCAGTCCGGAATCTCACTGGTAGCACCGGAGTCGACTACCGCTACGATTCCATATGGATCGGGGAGATGCCGTGGCCTGTATCTGTCCCCATGAACGACGACCGGTTCGTTGCCAGGCATCGCCGAAACGTGGTTTAGAGACCCGAGTCCGTGGACCGGTGACGCCTCAACTCCAGCCTTCCGGAGTTTTCGCGCGATGTCATGTGGTTCGGGCCCGTCGATCGAAATGGGCGCCACAATCGTCAACATGGTCTGCAGCAATGCCGGCTGGATGGTCTGCCGGGATGTTGACTCGTCCCCCTCCCCGCCGAGAAGCCTACCCAAGTCACCCTCGGCCAGGAATCCCCATTTGACTCCCTTCAACCGCCGGAGAACAGCCTCCACCTGATCAGCTTGTTCACGGGGCACAACGACCAGATTTGGCAGATAATGACACATCAACTGGCTCATCCTTATCTCCTAGCAGTAAGCGGTGGGGAGCGCCCGCCCCCGTGTAATCGACTATACGTATGTGTGGACCGGCCGTGACGGGAGCTTGATCTGGATGGTTGTTGACGAACGAGCGAGGAAGCTCCTCGACGCAGCCCCGCGCGAACCGGCTGTCGTTCTCTCTGATGCGCAACAACTTCTAGTTGACCTGACTGATGGTGACTCGATTTCGGTGACCTATAGAGCCATGTGTATTGCCGCTCGGAACGCGGCGACCATGGAAGAATCGGTCGAGTACGGACGCTTAGCCGCCGAAGCCGCTCACGACCCCCTTCTCCGGCGCGAGGGAACACTCTCGATGGCTGGTTCGATGGCATATGTCGGCCGTGGTCCGGAGGCCATCGACCTCCTCGACGAAGCGTCCGCGGGAGCTTCGGGTTTGATTGCAGCCCAACTGCTGTTTCAAAAGGGTGTTGTCGCCCAACTATCCGGGGATTACGAGAAAGCCATCGACGCCTACGACCAGTCGAACCGTGTCTTCAAGGCCGAGGAACGGCGCGAGTACGTGGCTCAGGTACTCCACAACCTGGGATGGATCTACACGCAGACCGGGCAGCTCCAGGCAGCGCAGGACGCCCTTCTTGAGGCTCGGGAGATCGAGTCCGCCCTGGGGCATCACATGGAGGTGTCTGGAACCGACAACAACCTCGGTCTTCTGGCGTCGTATCGAGGCGACATACCGGAAGCGCTGCGTTGGATGGCGTCCAGCGACTTGATTTATATGGAGCACACCGATGCCACCACTCCCCAGCATGTGGGACGGAGTGAGGTGCTCATGTCGGCAGGGCTCTATGACGAAGCCGCAGACCTGGCGAGCCAGGTGGCTGCAGGCGCCCGATCGGCCCGCCGCACGGCTGATGAGGCCGAGGCCTTGCTGGTAGCCGCCCGAGCCGCCCTATACGCCGACGATCCAGAACAATCAGGTCGACTTGCGTCTCGGTCAGCTGCTCTCTTTCGCGATCAAGATCGAGAGGTCTGGGCGCTACGTGCCGTTGCCGTCGCCGTCGAGGCGGCTTACAACCAAGATGGCGCGTCGATCGAACTCCTCAGTGGTGCCCAGCATTTGGCGAACGAGCTGGAGGATGCCGGACTGGTCTACGCCTCGGCTTTGGTCTCGGTTCTGGTGGGGCGAATCGGGATCGATCTCGGCGATATCGAGGCAGCACGCTCCGCGCTGCAACGACTGACCGCGGTGCGTACCGGCCCGGTTGAGCTCCGCATTCAGAAATGGTTGGCTGCTGCCATGTTGCGCTTGGCGGACGGTGATGTTCGGGGGGCCGACTCTGCGGCACGAGCCGGACTCAACCTACTTGATGCTTACCAATCCGGACTCGGAGCCACCGATCTGCGAGCTGGTATTGAACGACTGGGTGACCAGATGGGGAGGATTGGTTTGAACCTGGCGGCGGCCTCAGGAACTCCGAGGCGGGTTTTCCATTGGATGGAGCGGACAAGAGGGCGCGCACTTCGCTACCCACCGGTTGTCCCCGACGGGGACGACGCCGAACTCCAGTTGCTTGCCGAACTTCGGCGAGTCACTGCCGAGCTCCGCCGACCCGACAACGTCGACGACCATCAGCTAATGCGGCGGCAACGTCTCCTCCAGGAGGAAATTCGTGCCAGTAGTCGGATTCGTTCCTCCTCTGACCGGCAAACGAATCAAATGCAAGTGGGCGACCTCCTAGAGACTCTGGGCGGAAGGATGTTGATAGAGCTCGCTCTCGGTGCCGACCGCCTGATCGCAGTCGTGGTGGATAACCGTCGGTTTCGGCTTGTCGAGTTGGCGGCGGGAGCTGACGTCGAAGCTGCTCTAAGGCGGCTTCGATTTGATCTTCGCCGGGTGGCGAGGCTGGGTCGTGATCCAACGGGCGTCCGGTCGGCGGTAGCGGATTTCAGCAATCTCGTTTTCAGTGCCCTGAGCGTATCGAGTGAGGAGCTCGTTCTGATACCCCCAGGCCCCTTGATGGCGGCTCCTTGGGCCGTTATGCCGCACCTGGCCAGCAGCACAGTGACCATTGCCCCTTCAGCCGAGATTTGGTGGCGATCGGAGACATCCGATCGCTTGGGCACCGGGGTGATTCTGGCTGCAGGCCCCGATCTCGAGAACGCAGAGTCTGAAATCGCCGCCCTTGGTGCGCTGTACCGGACGGCCCGGATTTTTGGTCCGACAGACCCGGGCCGCGCCGTGGGTGAGGCGCTTCACGGATCGTCGGTTGCACACACCGCTTGCCACGCCACTTTCGAAGCAACTAACCCAATGTTTTCTGCTCTTCGCCTCGGTGATGGAGATTTCAACGTGTATGACCTGGAGAGAATCGGCCGTCCCCCTGATGTCATGGTCCTTTCGGCATGTGACTCCGGATACACCGACATGCGGCCTGGTGCCGAATTGTCCGGTCTGACGTCGGCCCTGTTGGGATTGGGAACGAAATCGGTCGTCGCCAGCATCGGATTGGTTCCCGATTCTTTGGCGACGGCTACTTTGATGTTGGAATTTCACCGGGGCCTGGCCGGTGGCTTACCCCCGTCCCGAGCGCTTGGTGCTGCCCAGCGTGAGGCGATCAGTGAGGCGGAGAGCTATATCGCTGCTAGTTCATTCGTATGTGTCGGTGCTGGTTGAGTTCTGTCCGAAGCCATTCGGATCCACCATCGCCCCCTGCCAATAGTGCAGTCCGAATTCACGAATCGCGTATCAGGAGGAGGGTGGGTTCCTCTTCTTGTTGTGGTCTCCCCAACCAACCATCATCGCGGCCGACCGGGGGTGGGATGTGCGAAGGATCCATGCGACACCGCTCGGTTGAAATCATTTTCTTCGGCTCGCCGCCCCGCCGAGAGCTACGCTCGCTCCATCGAGAACGTATCCCATAGCGAATTGCTGCAGCGCGCCGCAGGGGGGGAGCCGGACGCCTGGGACGCGCTCGTCGATAGATTTGGCCAAATGGTTTGGTCGATTGCGCGGGGATACCGCCTCGATGATTCAGCAGCCCACGATGTCGCCCAAACCGTTTGGCTACGGTTAATCGAGAACATCGAGCGGATCCAGGATCCGGAACGTCTTCCCGGATGGTTGGCCACAACGTGTCGCCGGGAAGCGCTCAGCGTGCTTAAGAAGGCTGATCGGCAAATTCCGTCTGACTTCGAGTACGACCTCGAAGATCCATCGCCATCACTCGAATCCACGATCATCGACGACGAGGAGAGCCGCGAGGTCATGGCGGCTTTTGCCGATCTGGATGACGAATGCCAACAACTCCTGCGCCTCCTCACGGTGGAACCTGCTTTGAGCTACGAGGAAATTTCGGAGGCTACTGGTCGGCCGGTTGGGAGCTTAGGGCCGACTAGAGGCCGATGTCTCGATCGCCTCAAGGCGGGTATTTCTCGTATCAGACGCGAACCTGAAAGCTCTTCGTAGCGAGGAGGAAGAAATCGAAATGACCCACAATCACGAGGAAATCATCGCAAAGCTTCGCGATGGCCTGAGTCAAAGCGACCCCATACCGTCTGATATATCTGAATTCGCGAAAGCCCTCTTCACCTGGCGCGACATCGACGCTCATTTGGCAGAGATTGCATATGACTCGGCCACGGATGAGGCGCTTTCCGGAGTCCGATCGACTGCCTTGGCACGAATGATGTCGTTTCAGGCAGGCAAGTGGCTCGTTGACCTCGAGTACGACGAGGCATCCACCCAACTCATAGGACGGGTCTCACCCGACACCACTTATAGCGTCGAGCTCCACAGTCGTGGGGCTCATTTTTCGGTCCGATCCGATGATGCAGCTCACTTCACCCTTGACGGAGTCCTGGGGGGACCGATCAGCCTCATCTTTCGTCTCGATGAAGGTTCTGTGATCAAGACTTCGTGGGTCATTCTCTAAGGATCCCACGTCCTTGTATCAACCAGGCCACTCGATCCTCTACTCCGGTACGACGCCGATCGGCGGTGCAAACAATGTAAGGAGAGTCAAATGATTTACGGATCAAGTGCAAATGTCTCCCGTCGAGCGAAACGGTTGATATGGGCCCCCCGTCCGGCACAGCCTATTGACAACCCTGTTAGGCGATATCTGAAGGCTCGTCGCCTTCACGATAGATCAGGGTACTCCGGGTCGCGTGGGAGCCTCGGGCGTGGTTTACGCCCCGCCCTCTAGGGCCAGATTTCCGGTCGGAGGATAAAGGGCAGGGCCGGAACGGGTAAGTAAGGGGAGATAAACAATAGGGTCCGCCCGGAAACGGGCGGCCCCTATTGTTTGGGTTCTTTGGCACGACGTGGAAAACCCCGGAGCGGAGGAAGTGCTCCGGGGTTTTTCGCCCCCATGTGCCCAGGCATTTTCCTGAGACGCCGGCCCGGTGTTACCGGGGAGAGAGCACACGGTGGCGACCCTGATACAAATACTTCGATTCTTTGCCCTTCTTCGTCAACGGTGTTGTTTCGGTGGTTTGGCTCGTTCTACCAATTGGTGTCACCGGCCGGCCTTGGCGCAGAACAGGGAGAACCCCTTTTGACTGAGGCCCTCGATCGATCCGGGTAGCGACGGTATCTCTGCTGGCTAGAGACGAGTTGACGTCAATGCTAAAGAGAGGGGGCCCACGTGGGCCCCCTCTCTTTAGCGTCCGTTTGCTGGAGTCTTATCGAGCGAACAGATCCCCGCTGTTGAAACCAGACACGTCGCCGGATGTGCCGGCCGCGTCACCTTGTGAATAGTCCGGGATTCTGTCGGAGATAGGATCTCCTACTGTCGACCACTCCGATCCTGATGCGGGTTTTACGCCGTTTCGACCTTTATGAGTCTGGCTTGGATGGCCAGCCAGGAAGGGGCCGGCCACTGATGCAACGGTTTTACCGTTCAGCGCCTGGTTGGCCAGGGCTGATTCTGTCAGTCCGTATGTTCCGAGGCTGGCGGCTGCAATTGCACCATTTACGGCCTGGTTGGCCTCTGCTGATTGGGCGAGCCCTTGAGGGGCTTGCGCTCCGATCGACGCTGGTGCCACGGTTTCGGTACCCTCGATGTTGCTCATGGCAACTGCGAACCCGAACCCGATCGCCGCCAATAGTGCCACAGATCCGACGACCTTTCCCAGCATGGCTGAGTCGACACCAGTAGCTTCCTTTCTTTGCAGGACAGTCATAGTTTCTCTCCCTCTCGAGTGTCCAAGTTGTCGTCGCGTTTCGACGACCACAGATAGAGATGCTTGAGGCGCCCCAAATACGAATATTTGAACCGGTCGGGTTGTTCCCAAACTAAGCCGGATTAGGCGGACGACACGCGGGCAATTTGGGCTTATCGAACTATGGCGAAGTGTCTCTCGATGCTCGACAATCCATCTAAGAGCCGTCTCGTGATGTGGGGATTACGCCGGCGGCTTGGTCAAGACTTAGACCGCGAAATGCGGTCGGGTTCTGGACGGGGGTTGGTTCGAGCCGGTCGGGGGAGTTGGCTTGAGCCTGGAGGGGGATCGGGAAGGAAGTGAAGCGGCCCTGAGATGGGGCGCCTCACTTCCTCCCACGATGGCCATCCAGTCGACACCAGCTCCACGAGACCCAATCCTCATCGCGACCCGGAGTCACGTATCTCGCTGGGTTGGGATTACTGGTTCGCCGCCTGGAGTCTTCGTTGTGCGGCAGGAAGTTCGCGAACAGCCTCGTCGATGGGAAGGATCTCGGCATCGATGGATTCGCCGCGCATCTCACCGATCCGGGTCAATTGGGGAGCAACATTGGATGTCCACGACCCGATGGCACTATTGAACGCTCCAACAGTGCCACCCAACGACTTGCCCACCTGCTCGAGGTGGCCGATGAATGTCGACATTCGACTCTGGAGTTCCTTGGCCTGGGCAAGGATCTCGTCCGCCTGCTCTATAGCCCGATGCTCTTTCATCAGCGACCCGATGTTCATCAACACCGCGAACAGGGCACTCGGTCCGGCAACCATTACCCCGACCCCCATCAAGCGTTCAAGTACATCCGGGTGGGCGACCACTGCCGCCTCGTATACGGCCTGGGATGGCAGGTACATGACCACATAGCTCCCGCTGGCCAACTCGGTGTAATGCTTTTTCACCAGATCCTTCGCCACTGCCTCCAACTCTTTGCCCTGCAGTTTCAGGAATTGACGGCGTTGCTCAGGATCTTCGGTTTCCAGAGCTTCGAGATAACGCGCTTGGGGGAACTTGGAGTCGATAACCACCTCGCACCCACCGGGAATGTGGACTATTGCGTCCGGTGTCCGGCCCTTGATTGTCATCTGGGTGTCATAGTCGAGCCCTTCGACCATTCCAGCACTCTCAAAGATGCGGACCATCGTGATCTCGCCCCAGCTTCCCCTGGTCCGGTCATTCGTAAATAACCCGGCGATGGATTTCATCTGTAGGCCCATGTCGGCCACCTGCGTATTGAGGGCGCTTTCCCGGCTGGTGAGAGACTGTTGGAGTTCAGCGAGTTTTGTATCCAGTTGGGCGACCTTCTCCGTCATGGCGCCGTCTCGATTGGCGAGCAGCGTCTTCAACTCGACCGTGGGATCAACCAGCGGTGTGGGCTCCGGGACTCGCCTGGTCCTGGAGAGTACAACAGCTGCCAAGACAAGGCCGACCACCAGCAGACCACCCACTGTCAGCAACGCAATCATTTCTACTGTCATGTTCCAACCTCCACTTTTCTCACAAGATCAGTATGAAGGGAGGGTGGGACAGATTCCGAGAACCGGTGCTTTCTCAATATTCAATTGAGGTTATTCAATCCACCAGGAGCGAAGGATCGAACGATCGGGGGACCGCCCCGACGGAAATCGCGTTATCCGGAGGCGGGGGATATGACCCGGATGGTCAATTGCCGGTCACTCACTGTAACTCTCCAGGTATTGCCGTCGAATGTCCAGGTTGTCTCACTTCCGATCTCCGAAAGTTCTGCCAATGTCTTGCCGGCGAGCCCGATCGATGCGTACTTTTCGAGGCAGTCAGGCGAGAACGGGCTGACAATGTGACAGACATGGAGATACAGAGTGGAGATGGCTTCGTGGTCGAGACGGGCGGTCAACAGGAGTCCGACCAGGTAGTCGTCGCTGTCACGGTAGGCGCCAAGAATCTCCGCCTTGGGGTCCAGTCCGTAGAAGAAGCTGTCGAACTCGCCACTTTCTGGGGTACGTCGCAATGGAGAGGAAATGGAGGGAGGGTGCTCGACGGTGTTCCACGACTCCCTGACCTCGTCGAACCTTAACCTCAGAGTGTCCTGTGGTACCACTTCGACCTGGTCTTGGGGTAGCAAGAATGCGCCAGTTTCACCCTCGTCTCGAGCCTCGCTGCTCCCGTTGGCCAGGACCATAAAGAGGAAAAAGACTGCCAAGATCCACGATCCCGCGGCCGTCAGCTTCTTCCAGGTTGGGATGGGCTCTTTCGCATCCGTTGAATCGTTAGCTTCGGCTGCAGGAGTCGGACCATTGTCAGGTGCCGTGAGATCAGAAGCCTCGTCGTCAAGGTTCTCGGTTTGGGAGTTTTCTGCGGGCTGTTCCAGGGGGCTCTCAGCTTCCGCCGCCACAACGACGTCATCGACCATTTCCTCGACTTTTGCTGTAGTCGATTCCAAATCGGTGTCGAGCATGTCACCTCCTCAATTTGCTTCAAGGTGTATCGGCAGAAACACACCACCGCCAAAGGGGTCGACCGACTTTTGTCTGTCGATATCAGGCATGGGCAATCGACAGTCGTGAGGCGTGCCCTGGGGAAAGTTGCGCCGTCCCCAGAATTTGTTGCGTCGGCTAGCCGGTGACGAGGTTGCCCAGGGCGGGATGTTTCGCCCGGAGGATCTTCGGGTCGAACGAAGCTCCACAGGCAAAACATTCCACATACTCGCCGACCACGGCCCCAGGCACTACCGGCACGGAGAGAACGTGGAACCAATTCCGAACTCGGTGGCTCCAGTATGCGCGTTCCATCCCTTCCTCAGGACAAACGAAGAGCCCACTCGACGTGGTGCGGTCTCGATGACGGCCACCCCAAAGCACTGCGGCCAGCGTGTCGGATTCGGGCGTTGGGACAAGAAACGATTGGGCATGGTTCAGTCGGTCGGTCATCGATTGATCCTTGTGTGGTTGACCTATGTATCGACCGTGCCGTCGATGTTCTAAGCCGATTGGTGTAGTTCCAACGACCCAAATTGGACAAGGTGCCTACCAACGGAGCGGACGGAACCTCTGTGGTGCCCGATTGGTTTTACGTGTCGACACCCCGGTATTCCTCAAGCAACTCGTTGAACCGGGACAGCCAGTCGATTTTGCCGCTTCCATCGATAGTCGAATTGAGCTGATCGAGATGGGCATGCCAGCCAGCGCCGTATCCAACAGCCTGATCTTCGGGAAGTAAACGATGGTCGAGTCGCAGTTTGGTCCTGGTGGACTCAATTTCCTCGAGTTCGAATCTGATAATTGAGTCGGGTTCGCCGGTGAACCGCCAGTGGTACTCGAGAAAGCGTCCGGGGTCGAGATCGATGATCTCCCCGCCGACGATCTCGCCATCTCCGAAGTCGATGTCCATGGCGCCGCCAATTCGGAGCTCAACCGAAGCTGGGGCCAACCACTTTTCGAGACCGTCGTCGGTGGTAAGCATCGTCCAAACGGTGTCGATGGCGGCATTGAGGACCCGCTCAAACGAAACACGGGGCGAGCCGTCATCGGTCCTAATCACTCCATAGTCGGAACTCATTTCATCTCCTCCAGTGCCGTCTCCAGAACGTCGAGCTTCTCGCTCCACGTAGACCGATATCGGTGAAGCCATGTTTCGACATCGCGTAGTCCTTCGGTGCGGAGCGAATAGACCCGGCGTTGGGCATCTGGTCGCATCTGGACAATCCCGCCCTCGCGAAGATTGGCCAGGTGCCGCGATATCGCCGGTTTGGAAATCGGGAAGTGGCTGGCGATTGTCCCTGCGTCTTTCTCGCCGGTGGAGAGCAGTTCGACGATCTGACGTCGAGTCGGGTCGGCGAGGGCTGTAAATCCATCCATTCCAATAACTTAACAAAATCGTTAATTAACGCAAACCAGAAATACAGTGCAAATGGTTCTGCGTATTGGAGGTGGGCGTGTCCTTGGTTCGGGGTTTCGCTCACTTTCAGGTAATGATCGAGGTCCTGGAGCAGAACTTGCTCTGAGGGAAGCAGCCAGGGCGTTCATTGGGTAGCCTCGTGTCCGTGGCAGGCAAAACATGAATTGGCTTCGCAAAATCGACATGGCACCGCTTGTGATCATCGTTGGGACAATCAGCACCATCGGTTGGATCACCCTCGATGGCACAGTCCCACTTGTGATATCGATCGTTTCAGGTGGTTTGATCGCCTTAAAGGGCGCGGTTGGGGAAGAGACTCCCGACGCATAGAAGCGTCTGACGGCGTCCTCGTCGTTATCTGAACCTATGGCCGCGTTTGACAGGCCACAATGGATGCTTACAAATAATCGTCCGGAAAGCAGGAGCTGTGTCATTTCAGGCCTACTTAGACAACATTGAAAAAAAGACCGGGCTCACCCCCCGGCAGTTCGTTGAGCTGGCAAAGGAAAAGGGCTACGACACGCCAGATGCTAAGGCTGGCGCGATCGTGGATTGGCTGGGTCAAGACTTCGATCTTGGACGCGGCCATGCCATGGCCCTCGTCCACGTCATCAAGAAGGGCGACCGGATCGATGCCAAACATGTCGGGTCAGACGGAAGCCACGCCGACGAGTCGGACCGTCTGTGGTTGGACGGCATGGCCACCAAACCCGCCTGATTTGGAGAACGGGAACGCTCTAGTTGTTATCTGACGTCGACCCGATTTGAGTCAACGATTTCTCGCCCAAGGTCGGGACGCTCGCTACGACTGGGGATTCGGCGATCTGACCGGTCGACATCCGACGAGTGAGATCGACAATCGAAACGATCTGTTTCCCAAAGGGCAATATCGCCAACCCGGCCATCTTGAAGTTGGCCAATCCGAGCGGTATCCCGATGATCGTGATCATGAGAAGCAGGCCGGTGATGATATGCAGACCTGCCAGCCACCATCCACAGAAGATGAACCAGATGACATTTCCCAGAGTAGAGATAGCGAGGTTGCTGTTTGGGCTCCGAATCACCACCCGCCCGAAGGGCCACAGGGCGTATCCACCGAGCTTGAACGCTTGGATGCCGAAAGGAATACCCACAATCGTGATGAGACACAACAGTCCCGCAATGGCGTAGGCAACTGCAAGCCAGAATCCCGCGAGAATCAACCACAGCACGTTTCCTACGAACCTCATCATCTAATTCGGAGTAGCGAGACGCGCTGCTGTCGTAAATACCCGATGGTCTGGATAGTCGGCGCAGTAGTTGTAGATGTAGGGAACCCGAATGAGACCGTCTGTGTCGATGACGAACTCACCTGACTGCATCCACGGATCGTCCACGAGAGAGCGACCTTGCTGACGCCGTTCTGCTTGGAACTCCTCGCCGATCTCTTTGGATAATGAGCAAAATTCATCAGGGGCGTCGTACAGGACTTGCTCCCGTGACCAGTGGGAGAGGCCGAATGCCTTGTGAGTTCGATAGTCAGGGTCGGCAAGAATCGGTGCGGGCAGGTCGTACCTTTGCTTGTAGGCCACCACCCTCTCGACTTCTCCTGGCGCTATGACGACCACGTTCAGACCTGAATCGAGGTAGGTCTCGTACTCTTCCTGGAGTCGCTCGATGCGCTCCAACCCGCATCCACAACCGAGATGACGCCACAGCATGGCGAGAAGTGGCCTGTCTTGCCAGTAGCTACTGAGTGCGACCTGTGAACCATTTTCTGCGGTGAGCTTGAGGTCTGGTGCCTTCTGACCACGTCGTATCGGTTCCCCCTCAAGAGTGGGCCCCGCAATCCAATTGTCCATCCAACGGTGTTCCGCCGACATCACCAGGGCCATTGTGTCTCTGTCAGTCATATCTCTCGCTTTCCTGCTCCAACATTACTCATCGGCCAAGTACCCCTCTGGCTGCCACCAGGTCGTGCTCATCAAAACCCTCGTCAAAAGTGGCATATAGAGCGGCGAGCTCCTCACTACCGTCGGGTGTCCTCTCTATCGAGCGGCGCACAGTAACTAGACGTGTCAATGCCTGGAGTTCAATCGTGTGATAGCCACCGTTGTGCGCCATCCGTGCCGCGATATGAAACTCACTCTCCGATAGTTCGGGGTCCGCGCCGGAGATCATCCCCAACATGTCGCCCCGCATGAGGTGAAACTGTGGGGACATGGATTCGTCGGCGCCCACGATCTCGAGAGCCTCGTCGATCAGTTCGATGCCGCGTTCGGGTTGGCCGGCCATCGAGATAACCAGACCCCGAAGGCTCAGAACCAGAGGCCAGAAGACCGGAGGGGTGGTTAAACCCTCGTAGAGGTCGATGGCGGTCTCAGTCATGGTAAGTCCTGAATCGATGTCGCCGAGTGCCGTAGTTGCCACACCTTCGAGCACGGTCGCCAGCGTTCTCCAAAGGAGGTAGTCATTCTCATCGGCAACCTCCGCGAGTTCTTCCGCATAACGAAGGGCCTCTTCAAACCGGCTTCTATTGAGCGCCAGGAATCCGTTGTGATAGAGGGCCCACGCGATGCTGAAAGGATGGTCAATACTCCTCGCCAAATCGAGCGCTTCGAGCACCTGCCGTGTGCCCCGGACAGCAAGACCGCACTGCCACCGCAACAAGCCAGAGGCCACCCGTGCCGCCACTCCCACATTTGTACCCATGCGATATCTCGCAGAGCCGTGAACCTTCGGATTGTACAAATCGATCGCTTTGTCAAGGTGGGCCAGACCTATCTCCAGGTTTCCCGTGAAGGCGGCCGATGATCCGTAGACGTAGTGGGCATCGACACGGATTGACTCGTAGTTCTCGCTCATGTCGAGGATTTCGCGACCGATAGCGGCGGCCTGATCGAACTCAGCTTTGTTCATGTAGTACATGAACAAAGCCCTAAGTATCGGAAATCTTTGGGTATCAGTTCCGGAGGTGTCCGACAACTCCAAGACGCTCTTGAATGCCTCTTCAACTTCGACCCCATAACCACGGACGGCCATCAACGCCCTGGCCAGGCTGGTTCGAATAACCAGTTCTTCAGCTGCCAGTTCCGGTGTGGAAGGAGTCGTGGCTAACACTTGCAGAGTGTCTGTCGCCAGCTCAATTGCTGCGTGGTACCAGCCGCGCGCCTCGTGGATCGCCCACAACCCGTCGATGAGATTGAAGAGCTGTTCAACGTCGGCTTGTTTCACCCAGTACCGCCAGGCTGTTCGCAGGTTGCCGATCTCTGACGCCAGTTCGTCGAGCGCGGAATCACGATCCCCACCCGCTAGCCGGTCATCGAGTTCGTGGGCGAAGCCGGAAAAATAGAGAGCGTGTGCGCGACGCACCCGCTGGTCGACTTCCGGATCCCGCGCCAGCTGTTCTTCGGAATACTCCTTGATCATCAACAGCATCGAAAAGCGAGCCGACCCTTCGTCGTTGTCGGACTGGACGAGGCTCTTATCGACCAAAGAGGCGAGTGAGTCGACCTCAAACTCGCCCAGCGCATCTATCGCCACAGCCGCGATTGAGGCCATTGAGGTGGTGGAGAATACGGCCATGAGGTCGAACAGGTCTCGTTCATGGTCGGAGAGAAGTTCGTAGCTCCACCCGATCGCCCCCCACAAGGTACGTTGCCGATCGGGAACATCGCGGCCGCCAGCTCCGAGGACGTCGAGGCGCTCTCGAAGCCGAATGAGTAGGTCGCTGGGGGTGAACACATTCAAACGGGCCGCGGCGAGTTCGATGGCGAGAGGGAGTCCGTCGAGTCGAAGGCAGATCTCGGCAACCGTTCTGGCATTGTCCGCGTCCAGTTCGAACCCGGGGCGAACTGCTTGGGCGCGCTCGTTAAAGAGTTGTGCCGCCTCGGACTCCCGGATTATGTCGACTGGATCATTGGGGTTCGGAAGTGACAGGGGAGGGACGGGGAAGACATACTCTGCGCGGATCCGCAGAGTTTCCCTACTGGTAACGACCACCTTCAGCCCCGGGGCAGATTGGAGAAGTTCAGCGAGTCCAGGCGCTGCTGAGACTACCTGTTCAAAATTGTCGAGAAGTAGCAGCATCCCCTTGTCGCGAAGCCTCGTCTTGAGAACGTCGAGAGCGACTCCACCCGTCGAAGGCAGGCCAAGGGCTCGGACGATCGCTTCGAACGCTGCGTCCGGGTCACGCTCCATCGACAGGTCGGTGAAGAACACGCCGTCGCCGAACCGGTCGAACTGTTCAGCCGCCACTTGGAGCCCGAGTCGTGTCTTCCCCGCCCCGCCCGGACCGGCGATGGTCAAGAGCCGGATGTTGGGAGACTCCAGCATTACAGATATGGCGGCTAGCTCACTGGAGCGTCCCAAGAACTCCGTAGATTGCATCGGAAGGTTGTGTGGGCGCGAGTCGAGTGTTAGTGGCGCGGGGAACTCGGTGACGAGTTCGGGGTGAACTATCTGATGGAGGTGCTCCGGAACCGTGAGGTCCTTGAGGCGGTGCAACCCCAGGTCGCGGAGCGTGGTGTCCACTGGCAAGGATTTGGCGACCATCTGGCTACTGATGCCGGATATCAGCATCTGCCCACCGTGTCCGGCCGCCATGATTCTGGCAGTCCGATTCACCGCTGTCCCGTAGTAGTCGCCATCGCGTGACTCCGACTCTCCGGAATGGATCCCCATCCTTACCCGGATCGGTCCTGTGGTCCCCCATCGTTCTCGCAAGAGAGCCTTCTGGGTCGCTAAGGCAGCGTTAACAGCGTCCCCGACGGTGTCAAAGACGGCTAGTCCGCCATCGCCGGTCGACTTCACTAGCTTGCCGTGGGCTTGCTCGATTGCATCGGCGAATATTGAATCGTGTCGCGCCAATGCCGGCGCCATGTCCTCGGGATGGTCTTCCCAGAGTCGAGTGCTCGACTCGACGTCGGCGAACAAATAGGTCAGCACCAACGAATACTACGTAACGAATTAGGTCGCTGGTCGGACACTTCCTAACTTCATCAATGTCTGAGCGAGTTGTACCAACATCTTGAAACTGTCGGCAAAGCCCGGCATGCTTGACGAATGCCATCGACAGACCCGGCGCGCCACGCGCTGTATTCTCGTCTTGAGGATATTCTCGGACCAGCACATGCGGATACCTTGATGACTTATCTACCCACTGATCGAAGCGACGAGGTCGCGACCAAAGGCGACATCGCCAGGCTGGAGTCGCGGTTCGACCGTCTCGAATTGCGTTTCGATGGCTTGGATGGGCATATCACCCAGATGTACGAGACGGTCATCGAGCAGCAGAAGTTCTACTCCAGGACAACCGTCTGGTCGATGGTCGGACTCACCGCCATTTTTTCGCTGGTAGTAACCCTCTTCGGATAGCCAGATTCAAGGGCATATTCAGACGGCAGCCCCTTCAGTTGCGCACGGGGTCATTGTCATCAAACCTACAACCATATGGTTGTAGGTTTAGAACAAAAGGAGCAGACTGACTTGCTTTTCCATGCTCTGTCCGACAGCACGCGTCGTGACATCATCATCAGGGCAATGGTCCAGGATTACTCGGTTTCGGGCCTGGCCAACTTCTACGAGATGAGTTTCGCTGCGGTTCAGAAACATGTGGCGGTCCTGGAAAGGGCCGGTCTCATCAGCAAACACCGGAGGGGACGGGAGCAACTCGTCCGTTCCAACACCGACACGATTCGAACCGCCTACGGCCTCCTCGAAGAAATGGAGAAGCTATGGCGCGAGCGAATCGACCGTATGAGCGAGATCCTCGCCGAACCCGAAGAAGGAGAAAGAACATGACAGTGAAGAGCGTCCAGAAGGACACTGACGAGCTTACCCTGACCCTTGTCGCCGAATTCGAGGCCTCTACGGCCCGGGTTTGGCAGTTGTGGGCAGACCCCCGGCAGTTGGAGCGCTGGTGGGGCCCACCAGGATATCCCGCAACCTTTGTCGACCACGACTTCACTTCCGGTGGCAAAGTCACGTACTACATGACCTCACCCGAAGGCGAGAAGTATCACGGTTGGTGGCAGATTTCCGATCTAGACGCTCCCAGCCGACTGGAGTTCGTCGACGGATTCGGGGACAGCGATGGGAACCCAAACCTCGAAATGCCTACCACCGAGACCAGCGTCTCCATAGACGAAGTCGATGGTGTCACTCGAATGACCCTGAGCACCAAGTTCCCATCGGAGGAAGCGATGCAACAGATGGTCGAAATGGGGATGGAAGAAGGACTCACCCTAGCGGTTGGCCAGATCGACGCTCTCCTCGCTGAGGACGCAGGAGCTAGTGCATGAGCTTGATCGCAAGCGACTTCATCAGCCTCGACGGAGTAGTCCAGGCACCCGGTGGACCGGATGAAGATACCGACGGCGGGTTCGCTCACGGCGGCTGGTCACACCCCTACTTTGATGTCGAGACGATGGGAGCGGTGTTCGACACCACCACCAAGACGACCGGCGCCCTCCTGTTCGGCCGAAAAACCTGGCAGGCCATGGCGGGAGCATGGCCCGAGCGGACCGGTGACCCCTTTGCTGATCATATGAACTCCGTCCCCAAGTATGTGGTCTCAAGAAGTCTCACCGGGGAGGATCTGGACTGGAACAATTCGCATTTGCTCCCAAGTGAAGATGTCGCTGCAGCGGTCGCCGATCTCAAATCCAAGGTCGACGGGGATATTCACATCCTGGGGAGTTCAGAACTGGTGCGTTACCTGATCAGCCAGAACCTGATCGATGAGTTCAGTCTCATGATCGAGCCGATTCTCCTCGGTGGAGGCAAAAGCATCTTCCCCGACGACGGTGTGGCCCGTGGACTGGTGTTGAAAGACCTGACAAGGGCTGCAACCGGGGTGCTGATTGCTAGGTATGGGAGGGTGTGAGGTCGTCAGTTAGTAGATGATGTCGAGTGCGTAGCGGATGGCCTGGTCGAGTTCGGCCCGACCTCCCGCGTCGAGCCTGCCAACCGGCCTCGGGTCCAGGGCCGCGACCGGAATAGTGATCAGATTGTCACAATTGATCACTGCGCGTTCGGGAAGGCCGTGGGCAGGTCCTACGCCAACCTCGGAGGCAATGCCGCGGATCGTGCGAGTAATTGGAGCGCACGTGATGCTTTGGAGAACTGACATGGCTGCATCCCTGGTCAGTACGCAGATTGGCCGACGACCCGCCGGCATTCCAAGGTCAGCCCAGAAGATGTCATTCCGGGCTACCACTCCGGTATATTTTCGGCCGCAATCCTTATCGACGCTTCGAGAAGGGCAGGGT
>JBBKXI010000220.1:0-4089 GCA_037969415.1 Acidimicrobiia bacterium
AACAGTTGCAGCAAACTTCTCTTCAAACTCTCGAACACGGGCCCCCGAGGCCAACATTCCGCTGCGCATCACCTCGGAAACGGCGTCGATCTCCTCTTCACCTATCAGAGGTTTTGACAAAATGATCATCGTGTTTCCAATATTCCTTCAGTCTCATAGAATCGGGTGCCATCGACCGGGTCGACCAGGTCTTCCCCCTCAGATGCCAATACCTGCCCGCTAAACCCCACCCATGAGACCTGGCGTGCCGGGGACCCCATGACCAGAGCGTGAGGCGGTACATCTCTGGTCACTACCGATCCGGCAGCCACCAAGGCCCACGCCCCCACCGACACTCCACCCAGAACAACAGATCTTGCCCCTATCGCGGCTCCTCGACGCACGGTCACACCTTTGGATTCCCAGTCCGATGCCGATTTAAGTGATCCGTCCGGGTTGATCGCCCTGGGAAATGTGTCGTTCGTGAACACAACAGCGGGTCCCACAAACACACCATCCTCGAGTACGGCCGGGGCATAAACGAGGGCGTTGTTCTGAACCTTGCAATTGTCGCCGACACGGACCCCTGCATCGATGTACGCACCGCGACCGATAATGCAGTTTTCGCCAATCACGGCGTTCTCCCGGACCTGAGCCAGGTGCCATACACTTGCTGATTCAGCGACCGTGGCGCGTGGATCTATGTCTGCTGATTCGGCCTTCATGTGGATCGGTCTCCATGGTACGCCCTGACCGCGGGACTTGGCAGGACCGCCAAAGGATACAAGAATCGCCGTCTATGCCCAGTGTCATGAACGTTGTAGGAGCGCGCCCCCAATTTGTGAAAGCGGGCCCAGTAAGCCTGGCCCTCGCTGCTTCGGGGCTTGTCGAGATACTGGTTCACACAGGTCAACACTATGACCGTCTGATGTCAGACGCCATCATGGCAGATGTTGGATTGCGGGATCCTGACTTCAACCTCGGTGTCGGATCGGGAAGTCACGGTCTGCAAACCGGTCTAATGCTGCAGGCGATCGAGTCGCTGATTATGGAAACCGAACCCGATGTCGTCCTGACCTACGGAGACACCAATTCCACCATTGCCGCGGCATTAGCAGCGGCCAAGTTGCACGTAGCCACGGCACACGTGGAGGCTGGATTGCGATCGTTCAATCGTGCGATGCCCGAAGAGTTGAACCGGGTGGCGACGGATCATCTGAGCGACTTGTTATTCGCACCGACAGATCTAGCGATGAGCAATCTAAAGAGTGAGGGTCTCGAAGAGCGCTCGGTGCTTACAGGCGATGTGATGGTCGATGCCCTGCAGTCAATCGACATCGAGGCACTCGAATTACCTGACTGGAGTAATGAGCGGTACTACGCCGCAACGATTCATCGGCCGTCCAACACGGACGAACCGAGTCGGCTAAGCGAGGTGATACAAGCCCTGGGCGGGCTGGGAGAACCTGTCCATCTGATCGCCCATCCGAGGTTGAAGGGTCAGCTAGAGGCGTTCGACATTGACATACCGGATTCAGTGATTCTCAATGACCCACTCCCGTACGCCTCAATGATTGGTGTTGTGAAAGCGAGTCGTGGTCTGATCACGGACTCTGGGGGCCTCCAGAAAGAAGCGTTCATACTCGGTGTCCCGTGTACCACTATCCGAATCGAAACTGAGTGGCCAGAGACACTTGAGGGTGGTTGGAACGTTCTCGCCGGCTCGGAGCTAGCCCAATTAACCGAGATAGTGGCTAGAAAACCTGAATCCGATAGGCGCAATCCATTCGGCTCGGGCCACGCAGCCTCCAATATCGTCGCTGAACTACTGAAGCACATTGACTGATCGCTCCTGGATGATCGCTTAGGGTTATGGGGCTGATGACTACTAGCCTTTGTCGGTTCCCCACACCCGAATTCCACGCGTGACCACTCCACTGATCGATAACACTGAACCTCCTATTTCCCGCCGGACGACGACGCTCGGCCTGCCTCCCCTGCGCGACTATTTGTCTGAAGCCTGGCGCTACAGAACCTTTGCCTGGTATTGGTCGAAGGCGGACATCAAAGCACGAAACTTCGAAACGGTTTTGGGTCGGGTCTGGCACGTCCTCAATCCCCTGCTTTTTGGCCTTATTTACTTCATCTTTGTCGGCATTCTCTCCGGTGGCCTGGGTGACGCCGAACGACTTGCTCTGATCGTTGGGACCTTGTATGTGTGGATGTTTTTCTCGGGAACCATCACAACCGGCGTCGGGACGATTCAAAACGCTTCCGGTGGCCTGCTTTCTCAATCGGCGATCCCTCGGGTAGTTCTTCCAACGGCTTCGGCAATGAGTTCGGTAAACCTGTTTCTTCGGTCCCTTATCGCCTATGTCCCCATACATTTCATCGCCGGTCGCGGAATCCACACTGAGATGTTGTGGATCCCGGTGTTGATCCTGATCACTGCAACGTTCGGTCTCGGACTGTCGCTTCTTTTCGCAGTGCTCAACGTGTATGTCAGAGATGTATCGAGATTGTTACCCCACGCCCTGCGTCTCTGGCTGTACCTATCACCAGTTATCTGGGACTACACGAGGGTCATTGGCCCGTCGACACTCGAATTCCTGGCCAGAATCAACCCGCTCTACTCCGGGATGGCTGCCTGGACGATCGCATTCGGGGGATCGCTCGACCCGACCGGCCCTAGCATCACAGGTTTGATCGGAGTATTCACTGCCTGGTCAGTTGGAAGTCTGATTGTCGGGTTTCTCATTTTCGTAGCAAGGGAGGACGAGTTTGCGGTCCGGAATTGATGCTATTCGCGTTTCTGATCTGTCCATTTCATATTCAACTGTGGTCGAGGTTCCGAATCATGACGGTAGAAAGTGGTTCCGGAAGAACACTCACAAGAGGGAGATTCAGGCAGTTGAAGATGTAACTTTCAACATACGCTCCGGGAGTGCCGTGGGGTTGGTCGGCGGAAACGGGGCTGGCAAGTCGACGCTGCTGAAGGCAATCGCGGGCGTCCTCAAACCGTCTCAAGGACAGATCGATCTTTGGGGGCGACCACACTTGCTTGCACCGGGAATGGGGTTCAATCGACGGTTATCGGGTCGTGAAAACGTAATCCTTGGAGGACTTGCCGCCGGAATGCCCATGGACGAGGTCAGGGAAAAACAGGACTCGATTATCGAATTCGCAGATATCGGGGGGTTCATCGACCTACCAACCATCACCTACTCTTCCGGCATGTTCGGGCGTCTTGCTTTCGCCGTGGCCACTCATGTCGATCCAGATATCTTGTTGATCGACGAAGCCCTCTCTGCCGGTGATGCCGCCTTTCGGAACCGGGCAGTCGAAAAAGTCAAGGAAATGTGCACAGCCGCTCAGACGATTGTGGTTGTATCTCATTCTTCTTCACTCGTGGCAGAAATGGCGACGGAAGCCATCTGGCTGCATCGCGGCAAAATCAAGATGAGCGGGCCGGTTGGCGACGTGACCGGGGCTTATGAGGAATTCCAGAAAGTTGGCACGGAGACCGCTCAGTTCGATCGCACGATCGCCGAGGGATGAACAGGCGCCGCCTTCTATATCTTGCGTTCTGGTTTCCACCATCACGTGCTTCAGGGGTATATCGAGCTGTAGCCACTGCAAAGTCATTCATTGATTCGGGCTGGGATGTGACCGTGGTAACTACCTCTGAGGAGTTCCTAACGAACGAGATCGGGTCGATCGATTCTTCCCTTATGGGGAGCCTCCCAAAGGGGCTCCGGATCGTGCGGGTGCCGTTCGGTTTTGACCCCGACGTGCGCGAAATCGGCAGAACCGAGGGCAACTTCCCAATTCTCTGGAAAAAGGCACAAACCGCACTCGCTAGATTTGATAGATTTCGCTCCATCTCAGGCGTAACCAGCCCAAAAATCTCCGAGAACTACTCCAGATGGATAAGTCCTGCTGTCGACGTTGTTCTTGACGACGCCGTCGGATACGATCATATCCTCGCCACCGGCAACCCCTTCTCTGCATTCGAAGCTGCTCGGCTGATATCGTCGGCGACCGGCGTCAGCTACTCGATCGATTTTCGCGATCCTTGGACCATTGACGTTTTCAGCGGTAAGCGTTCCG
>JBBKXI010000221.1:0-17860 GCA_037969415.1 Acidimicrobiia bacterium
GTTCGCATCCTTCACCCGCAACGCTGCGTCAATGTTCGGACAGCTTTTGGACAAAAAGGAGTCGGGCGAATTTGTAGGAGAGGCACCGGTCGACGAGACCAGCCTCCCCGCAGACGAGCCTGTAGAGACCGAAACGGCTGCGAAAGCCGAGGAGGAATAGATCAATGGCCAAAACCAAAATGACCACTGATGAATTGATAAGCGCGTTCGAGGAAATGACTGTCCTCGAACTGAAGGAATTCCTCGACGTTTTCGAGGAGAAGTTCGAAGTGACTGCTGCTGCCCCTATGGCAATGGCTGCCGCGCCAGCCGGTGGCGGAGACGGTGCCCCTGCCGCTGAGGAGAAAGACGAATTTGATGTCGTCCTTACCGCAGCCGGAAGCGCCAAAATCCAGGTAATCAAGGAAGTTCGCGGACTCACCAGCCTGGGACTCAAAGAAGCCAAGGATCTTGTCGACGGAGCCCCAGCCAACGTTCTTGAGGGCGTTGACGAGGAAACCGCAAACAAGGCGAAGGAAGCGCTCGAGGCTGCCGGAGCGAGCGTCGAACTCAAGTAGTTCTGACCAGAACCAACAGAAAGGGCCCCCGGATGTCCGGGGGCCCTTTCACTTTCCCGACCACTCGGTTGCACTGTGCACAGAGCAGCGTTTTCCGCGTCTTTTTGCACTGTGCAGACTTGAGCCGGATGCTGATCTGGGTTGCACTGTGCACAGCAGCCTTTTCCGCGTCTTTTTGCACTGTGCAGACTCGAGGCGCGGCGGTGTCTTAGCTGAAGTAGTCGGCGACGACCTCGGTCTCGCGTTCCCTGAGCTTGACGTTTGCGTCGAGGTTCTCCAGGTTCTGTTCCAACGCTTGAGCGGCCTCGGGGAGTGGAGTCTCGGCGAAGAAGGCCTTGACGTCGGCAGCCACCTGGGGTTGGGACAGGGCTGGCAAGCCTTCGACAACCCGGCGCTTGGTCATGCCGGGCATCTTGTCGAGGAGCGCCGACCAATTGGTGCGGGCTTCCTCCCAGGCCGCTGGGCCACCCTTGCCAGAGATAAGGCCGGCGAAAACCCAGAATCCGTCCTGGGTGCGAATGTCGCCGTCGATGATCTTGTGGAACGACCGGCGGACCAACTCGTCCGTGGGCACGCCAGCCATTGCCCTGAGGTACCGAACCTTGAGTAACGGCAGTTTTGCCTTGTTGTATTCGTCCCACAGTCGTTCGTACTCGACAACGCCACCATGATGGGCGTATACACCGAGCGAAGCTGTCCCAATCTCGGGGTCGACCGGTTCGTCGTCGAAGACCCGGGCGACGATGGAGCGTGCCCTTTCGATCACCGTGCTGTCGTCGACGATATTCCCCATCACCGCGATCAGCCCGCCTCGAAGTTTCCGGTTTAGATCGGACTCGCCGTCTAACGGATCCCATCCGAGTCGATCTAGCGCGGGGCCAACCAGTTTCGAAACGAATGCCTGAAACGAGGGACGGGTCTCCTCGGTAACGACGTGGTGATCCAACGCCGCCAGACCTCCGGTCACTATCGACCAGATCTGCTGTTCGGTCTCCTCACCGTACGCGCCAACCAGGTCGAGGAAGTTGGAGCTGGGAACCTGGCCCGACTTAACCATCGACCAGGTGTCAGCCACAAGTTGGTATCGCTCCAGATCGTCGAGGACGGTCATGTTGTTGAGTAGTCGTGCGAACAGGTCATCGCTGTAGCGGGTGCGATAGAAACCGGATCCGGCGTTCCCAATGATGAATTCGATCTCGCCAACCATTGGCACAAAGGTTTCGTCTGTGGTGAGCAGCACTTTCTCTGTGAAGTTTTCGCCGTTGGCGACGCCACGGAGCAGAATCGGAACCGACCATATGGTCGAATCTGACTCGTCCGGGATGGCAAGAAAGCGCCGTTGGCTCAATTTGACGCCGCCGTCAACCCGTTCGATGTCGATCTGGGGAAAACCTCGTTGGTACACCCAGGTGTCCATTATTTCGCCGATCGGCCATTCCGAAGCACCATCGAGACCCTCCCACAAGTCGGTGGTCACAGTGTTCGCATAAGCGTGCTTGCGGAGGTAAGTGCCCACGCCTTGACGGAAGTTTTCTTCGCCCATGAAAAGCTCGATCATCCGTAGAACCGCCGACCCCTTGCCGTACGTGATCGAATCAAACATGGCATCGACCTCGGTCGGTGAATTCACTTCGAATTCAATAGGACGGGTCGAGGCCAGTTGGTCGGTCCCCATTGCCCACGGGACCTCGCCGTTGGCGAAGGTGAGCCAACGCTTCCACTCGGGCTTCTTCGCTGCAGTGGTTTTGATATCCATGAAACTTGCGAATGCTTCGTTGAGCCACGCACCTTCCCACCACTTCATCGTCACCAAGTCGCCAAACCACATGTGGGCGGTTTCGTGGCCGATCACGTCGATCGAGTTTTGTAGCTCGCCCTGGCTGGCCTTGTCCTTGTCTATGACGAGGTAGGCGTCGCGGTAGGTGATCAGCCCGAGGTTCTCCATAGCCCCGGCCGCGAAGTCAGGGATGCCAATGTGGTCCAGTTTGTCGGCCGGGTAGGGGATGTCGTAGTAATCGGTGAGGTATTCGAAGGCGAAAATGGCATTCTCCATCGCCACATCGGTGAGGTGAACATTGCCCTTCGGGACAATGACCCGGATTGGCGTACCCCGCACCTCGACAGGTTTGGTCGCTTCGAAAGCGCCAACGACAAAGGCCAGCAAGTAGGTCGACATCTTCATTGTTGGAGCGAACTCGATCTCAACCAACCCGTCGCGCACTTCCGTACGCGAAACCTCAGCCGTATTGGTGAAGGCAGCCAGGTCGAGGGGGACAACCATTGTCGTCTGAAAGGTCGCCTTGAAGTCAGGCTCGTCCCAGCAGGGGAGGACCCGTCGGGCATCGGTCGCCTGACATTGAGATGTGGCAATGGTGTGTTCAACACCGTCGGGGTCGGTAAAGGTCGAGCGGTAGAGCCCGCGGAGCTGGTCATTTATCAGTCCGGTGTATGTGATTTCGAGCACATGTTCACCAGTCGCGATTTCGGACTCAAGGCTGAGGTATGCCCTCTCATATTCGTCGTCATGTTTGATGTCGATGACACCGATATCGCCGACCCTGGCTTCGACGATTTCAATCTCGGCTGTGTTGAGGACGATCTTGTCGGTGGGTTCGGAGACCTGGAGGTCTATCTCGATCTGGCCGGCGAAGGTGAACGACTTGAGGTCGGGTTCGAGGCGGAGCGCATAGTGGGTGGGGATGACGGTTCGGGGCAGTCGGTACGAGTTTTCGGACACTTATAAATCCTTGGTCTTTGCAGGTGTTCTGATGGTAATCCGTCGCGCTCGTGTACACGGTGGCCAATTGTCCACTCACCTTTTTCATGGATACGCTGGGCCAGAGTGACGTCTTCAGGAACCATTCTCGTGTCGGTGAACGCCGATGACCGCCCCGGGATTACGGCAGGACTCATGGCAGTCCTCGCCCGGACCGGCGCTGAAATCTTTGACATCGAACAGATCGTGGTTAGAGGGAGACTCACCCTCAACATCCTTATCGGGGTTGCTGAGGACAGAGCGACCATCTCGGAGGTTCTGTTCTTTGGGTGGGAGAACAATCTCCGGATTGAGTTCAATGTCATGGAGGCAGCGCCAGATCGGGAACACAAGGGGGCCCACGTGGTGACGGTGATTGGTTCGAGGGTGGGTCCTGACGACTTTGGAGCGGTAGCGTCTGCGATCGCCGATGGCGGCGGAAACATCGACCGGATTTTCCGCCTCTCTCGCTATCCGGTGATCTCGTATGAGCTTGCGGTGTCGGGCGGTGACCCGACCACAATCAAGCGAGGTCTGCTGAAAGCGGCCGCCGCCAGCCCTATCGACGTTGCGATACAGCCGGAGAGTCTGGAACGAAGATCGAAGCGGCTGGTAGTTATGGATGTTGATTCGACGCTAATTCAGGGGGAAATCATCGATCTTCTTGCCGATCGCGCCGGGGTTGGAGAGGAAGTTGGCAGAATTACCGCAATGGCCATGGCGGGGGAGATCGACTTTGAGGAGGCGCTGATTGAGCGTGTCGCCATGCTGGCCGGCCTGCCGGAATCCGTGTTCGACGAAGTCAACCGGGAGATCAAGGCGACCCCGGGCGCAAGAACTTTTATCCGAACACTGCGAAGGCTCGGAATGAAAACCGCCATCGTCTCAGCGGGTTTCACCAGATTTACCACCCAGTTCGCGGCAGACCTGGGGATCGACTTCGCCCTTGCCAACACTCTCGAGGTCGAATACGGGATCCTCACTGGAAGGATCACTGGTCAGATCGTCGACAGAAAGCGGAAAGGAGATTTCATCAGGGATCTGGCCCGATCCGAAGGGATTTCCCTTTCTCAGACAGTTGCGGTCGGGGACGGTGCCAACGATCTCGACATGCTCGATGCGGCAGGCTTGGGGATCGCTTTCAATGCGAAACAGCTTGTCCGAGACAACGCCGATACTTCGTTGTCAGTGCCTTACCTCGATGCGATTCTGTTTGTCATGGGGGTTCGCAGAGAACACGTCGAGGCAGCCGATGCCCTCGACCCTGACGTCGGGATCCAGGAAGTCATCCCCGTCGAAGGCACACCACCGGTTTAAGGCCGCTGGCGGGACAAGCGATCGCAATCTCCCGGGGCGAATTTGATCAATTGCTTCCCCATTTATGGTGGAAGAATTTGCCGCGGGGTTGGTCGGTGCGCTCGAAAGTGTGAGCCCCGAAAAAATCGCGCTGCGCCTGAATCAGATTCGCCGGCAGCCGTGCGGAGCGCATTCCGTCGAAATAGGTGAGGGCGCTGGCGTAGGCCGGGATTGGTAACCCTGCCGTAACTGCTCCGGCGACCACTTTGCGCCATGCCGACTCGGCCTCTTTGAGCGCATCGGCGAAGAAACCGTCGAGGGTGAGATCGACTGGATCGTCTCCGTCGGTGAAGGCCCGCATGATGTCTTTCAAAAACTCAGCGCGGATAATGCAGCCTTCCCGCCACAGCGATGCAATCGAACCGGGATCCAGTTGCCAACCGAAATCCTTTGAGGCCCGCATTATCAGCCGGAATCCCTGGGCGTAGGAGATGATTTTGGAGGCGTATAGGGCGGCCTCGATGTCGTCGACCGTGAATTCCAGGCTCCTAATTTGCCCATCGAACACCAGCGCAGTCTCTTTTCGGAGATCGGGATTGGAGCTCACGACCCGCGCATAGACCGCTTCCGACACCAGGGTGGTCGGTTCACCTAGATCCATCGAGGCGATCACCGTCCATGCACCGGTGCCCTTCTGGCCCGCAGCATCGAGAATCTTGTCGATCAGCGGATCACCGTCTTCGGTGGTCTTGAGGATCTCGGCGGTGATTTCGATGAGATAAGACTTGAGCCGTCCCCCGTTCCATCGTGTGAACACGTCGCCGATCTCGTCGGCTGACATTCCTAAGCCACGATGCATCAAGTCGTAGGCCTCCGCAATCACTTGCATGTCGCCGTACTCGATCCCGTTGTGGACCATCTTCACGAAGTGACCCGCCCCGCCGGGACCGACCCATTGACAACACGGCTTTCCGTCGTCGGCGACGGCAGCAATTCCTTTCAACATTCCTTCGACATGGGGCCATGCGTCGGGATCTCCACCGGGCATGATTGAGGGTCCATACCGGGCACCCTCCTCCCCGCCAGAGAATCCCACACCCAGATATCGGATACCGAGGTCGGTGAGGCTGGCGGTCCGTCTATCGGTATCGCTGTAAAGGGAATTACCGCCGTCGATGATGATGTCACCTGGCTCAAGGAGGGGCACCAGATCCTCGATGAGCATGTCGACCGGATTGCCAGCCGGGATCATCATCAGAATCGTCCGTGGTGACTCCAGAGTCTCGACCAACTCTTCAAGGGAGATCGCCGAAACTATGTTCTTGTTGACAGCCTCGCCAGCCATGAAATCCATCGTGGTCGCCGGTGTTCGGTTGTATACCGAGACGGCTTGACCGGAGTCGGCGAGGTTGAGCGCGAGGTTGGCCCCCATCACTCCGAGCCCGATCAGTCCTATATCTGCCTTGTTAGTCATGGTCCCAGGCTATTACCTTGAGAACCGTGGCGGAGATTCGTATGGGCATCGATGTTGGGGGTACCGGGATCAAGGGCGCCCTTGTCGATGTTTCTCGGGGGGTTTTGGTCAGCGATCGCGTACGGGTTCCGACACCACAGCCTTCACTTCCGACCGACGTTGTTGATGTAATCAAAGACATTGTGGAGGAATTCGAGTTGGAAGGCGCCGTCGGTGTCGGCTTCCCGTCTGTGCTGGTTGACGGTGTCGTATCAACTGCCAACAACATAGACGGTGCTTGGATCGGGGTGAATGTACGCGACCTCATTTCCGACGCACTCGGACGCAAAGTTGTGGTGGTGAATGATGCCGATGCTGCCGCCATCGCTGAAGTCAGGTTCGGGGCGGCTCGGAATCTACGTGGGAAAGTACTCGTTCTCACTTTTGGCACCGGTATCGGTAGTGGCCTTGTTGTAGACGGGTGCCTCGTCCCCAATTTGGAGCTGGGCCAAATCGAGTACAAGGGAGTCCGGCCAGCTGAGCTCAGGTACTCAGCGCGAGGCCGCGAGGATGAGGGCATCACCTGGGAGAACTGGGGCGACGAAATATCTGGATTTATCGAATTCGTGTCCGCCGTCATCAATCCCGACTTGGTAGTGCTGGGCGGTGGCGCTGCCAAGGAATGGGACCGATTTGCCCATAGAATCCCGGAGCATCTCGGTGTGGTTCAGGCCCAGCTTCTCAACAACGCGGGCATCGTCGGCGGCGCCCTCCTTGTTGCGGACTAGCGGGTCGGGAGTTGAAACGGGAGGAAGTCGTTTGTCGCAGCGACCGGGATGTTGACCACCATCCGCGTTCCGTCTCCGTCGTGAACTTCGCTGATGACGTCGCCGATTCGGTGAGCTGCCGCAGCAACATCGCCGTTCTCATAGGGAATCTTTAGATCGAGACGCTCCATCTGCCGTTCCAGATGGTTGCCGATCTCATCGAGGAGTGTTTCCAGGCCCATGGCCTTAGCGGCTGAGATAAATACGGCGTCGGGATAGAGGTTGGTAATTCTGGCCAATGCTTTGGGACTAACCCGGTCGATTTTGTTGAAGACGAGCAGTTCGGGCAGATCAGACGCACCGATCTCAAGGAGGACCTCGCGAACTGCCGCGAGATGTCCGACTATGTCGGAGTTGGTGATGTCAACGACGTGTAACAGTAGGTCGGCTTCGGCGACCTCTGACAGGGTCGATTGAAAGGCCTCTACAAGGTGATGGGGGAGTCGACGGACAAAACCGACAGTGTCTGCGATCAGGACGGCACGATTATGCGGGAGTTCAAGCCGGCGAACGGTGGAATCGAGGGTTGCAAACAACTGGTCTTCGACGAGAACGTTGGCGTTGGTAAGCGCATTGAGCAGCGTCGACTTGCCGGCGTTGGTATAGCCGACGATAGAAACTTGAGGAATAGCGTTACGTTTCCGAGATTTGCGTTGGGTCTCCCGATGTTTGGCCGTATCTTTCAGGTCACGCTCCAGTTTCGAGATTCTCGCCAGAGTGTGGCGACGATCGGTCTCCAGTTTGGTTTCACCTGGCCCGCGGGCGAGGACGCCGAAACCTTGTTGAGACAGCCCCTTCCCTTTGCCGACGAGGCGGGGCAGGTTGTATCGCAACATCGCCAGTTCGACTTGAAGGGCACCAACCTTGGTTTTGGCGTGCTGGGCGAAGATGTCGAGTATCAGAGCTTCACGGTCGACCACGTCACACTGGAAGATCTTCTCCAGGTTTCTGGTCTGGGCAGGGCTCAGCGGATTGTCAAAGATGACGACGTCTATATCCAGGGCCTGGGTGAGAGAGCGCAGCTCTTCTGCTTTGCCCGATCCGATATACGTTGCAGGATCGATCTCGCGGCGCCGCACGAGTTCTTGATCAACCGGGTCGGAACCGGAGGTATCGGTAAGCAGCGTCAGTTCTTCAAGGCTTTGCTCCGCATCGATAGTGGCGGTCCCGGGGAGCTCGACTCCAACCAGAAAGGCGCGCTGAATCTGAACCTCGAGGTCGGTGACGGTCGCGGTGAGGCGACGACGGGAACGGGATGCGTGTTGATCAGTCATGGGGAGCGTTCGCCAAATCTGTGCGGTGGGTGTTAATGAACCCTAGGCGTGGATTGACGCTCCCAGAACGGTAATTATTGGCGATCAGAGGTACTGGCCCTCGTCGCCGACGTGATCGAGTTCTTCCTCAGCGATGATCTGAGACTCGCGAACCGCGATTACCGGATGTCCGCTGGGTGGCCAGATGAACCGCCATGCGCCGGCGGGTACTGCCCAAAACCGCTGATTGGTTTGGACATCTATAAGGGCGAGGGCGTCGTTTCCGTCTTTGGTGCCGATGGGCACCAATAGTCCGGATTTGGTGGTTGACTCCTCGGGCGCCTGGCCGACTCTCCAGCCGGTCATCACCTTGTATCCGTTGTCTGTTTGCAAGATGGGTAGATCTGTCGTCATCTGTAGATTCAATTGTCGCAGAGGACACGGTTAACGACCAGTTAGGGTTGTCTCGTATGGCCAAAAAATCACATTTCTCCGAGGCCCTCGAGTACCACGAAAAACCGCGGCCGGGGAAAATCGCCATCCGATCGACCAAACCGACTGCCACACAATCGGACCTGAGCCTCGCGTATACGCCGGGAGTCGCTGAGCCATGTCTGATCATTGCCGACGATCCCGACGCAGCTTTTAAATACACGAATAGGGGCAATCTCGTGGCTGTGGTTTCCAACGGGACCGCAGTTCTGGGTTTGGGGAACATCGGCGCCCTGGCAGGAAAGCCGGTGATGGAAGGCAAGGCGGTCCTGTTCAAACGGTTTGCCGATATCGACGTATTCGACCTTGAGATCGACGCTGCCGACCCCGATGATGTGATCAGATTCTGTGAGATGCTCGCCCCGACAGTCGGAGGGATCAACCTGGAAGACATCAAGGCTCCGGAGTGTTTTTATATCGAGCAGACGCTTCGGGAACGACTCGACATACCGGTATTTCATGACGATCAGCATGGGACCGCAATCATCAGCGGGGCGGCCTTCCTCAATGCGATTGAGGTCACAGGGCGAGACATTTCGAAGACGAAAGTGGTCTTCTCCGGGGCGGGCGCCGCCGGCATCTCCACTGCTAGGTTCTTCATCGAGTTGGGGGTCGACCCAGCCAATGTGCTTCTTGCCGACTCCAAGGGAGTAATCCACAGCGGCCGCGACGATCTGGATGAGACTCGCCAGGCGTTTGCTGTGGACACCGAGTTGAGGACGCTCGCCGAAGCAATGGTGGGAGCCGATACCTTTATCGGAGTTTCGGCTGCCGGCATCGTCAACAAAGAAATGATCCAGTCGATGGCGGACCAACCAATCGTGTTCGCCTTGGCAAACCCCGATCCCGAAATCTCCTATCCCGATGCCATCGAGGCAAGGTCGGATGTGGTGATGGCTACCGGGCGGACTGATTTCCCTAACCAGGTCAACAATGTTCTTGGATTCCCATTCATCTTCAGAGGCGCGCTCGACGTCAGGTCGAGAGGAGTGTCGGAGAAAATGAAGGTGGCTGCAGCTCATGCCCTCGCCGATCTTGCGAAGGAACCAGTACCAGAGGCCGTCTTGCGGGCTTATGACCTGGAACAACTTTCCTTCGGACCCGAATACTTGATCCCGAAGCCTTTCGACTCCCGGGTTCTCTTGACCGTGGCTCCCGCCGTGGCGCGGGCCGCCATGGAGGAGGGGCTTGCTCGCCTACCTATCGAGGATTTCGGAGTGTATGTCGACGAGTTGCGAACCCGATTCCAGGCGTCGCACGGATTGATAAGTGCCATCACGAATCGAGCGATCGCCCAACCGAAACGAGTTGCCTACCCCCACGCTGCAGACTTGAGGTTGATCCGCGCTGCCCGTCGGGTCACTGACGAGGGGATAGCTGCCCCCCAGCTCATAGGTGACGCCGACGAGATCTCATCCCTCGCCGACGCTGCAGGGATTTCCCTGGACGGGATGGAGATGATCAACCCGGCTACTGAAGAGGGGCAACGTCGACGATACGCAGTCGAGTTAGAACAATTGCGTCGTCACAAAGGGATATCGCTTCAGGATGCCGAGACTCAAGTTTTCGACCACAACATGTTTGCGTGTCTCATGTTGAGAAACGGGAAAACTGATGCCGTCATGGGTGGTTTGTCGACTCACTATCCGGAGACAATTCGACCTGCTCTCCAGGTTTTGCGAGTTGCGGAGGGCCGATCGATCGTTTCTTCCGTGTACCTGGTTGTGGTTCGAGGCACTCCATTCTTTTTCACCGATTGCGCCGTAAATATCCAACCGACGGCCGAGCAACTCGCTGAGATTGCTTTGGCAGCGACATTCACTGCCGAGAACGATTTCGACCGGCAACCCCGGGTGGCCTTCCTCAGTTATTCCGATTTCGGGTCTGCGGGAGGAGAAGAGCCAGCTCGAATCCGCCGAGCCGTTGAGCTGTTTCGCCAGGAGCGCCCTGACATCCCCGTGGACGGGGAGATGCAGGCAGATACGGCTGTGGTCACAGATCTGATCCAGAATCGGCGCCCCGGAGGACCTATTGAACGTGCAGCCAACGTGTTGGTATTTCCCAATCTGACTGCCGCCAACGCTTCCTACAAGCTGATGAATCGTCTCGGCGATGCCGAGGTTATCGGCCCGATATTGAGCGGGTTTCCAAAGACAGTTCAGGTACTGCAACGTGACGCCTCGGTCAACGACGTGGTCAATCTCACCGCCATCGCAGTTGCTGAGGTTCAGCGCAGAAGCCGCTAGCCACGGTCTAGTCGCGTTCTGTCCAATACTCCTCGTAGTGCACTGTTGTTTCAAGGGGGGACGACCCCCCTTGTATCCCCCCGGCCAAGGACAGGTTGGGGCGACTTAGTCCCGTTCTGTCCAGTACTCCTCGTAATGCACGTTGCCGCGTGTTTTGAAGTGGTCGATGATGAATCCGCGGTCGTGGAGTAGCTCGCAGACACCGGTTGGTGTCGGGAATGTGGGGGTGTCTTCATCCCATTTGGGGAGTCCGATCATCGCCGGGTTGCCGCACAGGAAGACATGAGTGGTCTTCGGGTCGAGACCGGCACCCAACATCTCTTCGACATCTCCATCGCGGATCAGATCCTGGAGATATCGCTTGTGCTCGAGGTCACCCGACTCGCGAGTGGTTAAGACTTCGTACCGGTAGTTGTCATATTTGCCTTGAACGGCTTCCTGCTCGGCAAGGTAAGCGAGATCCCGGTTGTAGCGCACACATACCAGGTTGAGTATCAGCCCCCGATGCCCGTTCCTTAGCAGTTCGTTTGTCATCTTGTTTTGGGGAGCCTCACCGGTTCCGGTGCTCAGAAAGACGATGTTGTCGTCATCGTCGACACCATCAAGTGTGTACCGGCCCGTGAATTTGCGGCCCATGAAAATCCGGTCGCCGACTTCTTTGAGGAAGATCCGCGGAGTGAGCGCGGGAATCTCTTCCTGGCCGGGACGGACCTTGACTATGTAGAACTCAACCTGAGCAGGGTGCGCGGGTAACAAATCGCCACTGTCCAAGTCGATAATCGAGCTCGAGACGGAATAAGAGCGACGGGCCAACTTTTCCTTCTGCTCCATGTCGAACTCTTCGTCGGCATCGTCGGCGCGGGGTTCCCAGTATCCCAGTGCCAGAGTGGTGTATTGGCCGGCCCGGAATGGATCGATTGGTTGGTCCGGCTTTACCTTCATCACCCAAAGTTCTTCGTTGTGCACCCTGACTTCGGTGAGGGTCGCGTTGTAGTGCTTTTCTCTGAGGCCGTCGTACGGATCGGCGTCTAGGTCGTAGAAAACGAATAGCCGCTCTAGCGTTTGAGAAGCTGCGCTCAGTTTGTCATCCGGCCAACCGCCTGTCCTCTGGACGGAAACCGTGTTGGACAGGATATGGACGTGGGTGATCGCAGAGTCGGCTGAGAACAAGCGATTGGCGAGGGTCGCCGCCGGGGCGTCATCTTCGGTTTGGCCCGTGAACGAGAAACCATCCTGGCCCGTCAGCGAGCGGTCGGCGTCGAATATGGCGATGTCCCCCAGTGCAATCGAAGAGACGTCGATGAGTTGACCCATCTGTACAAATTACCTCGGGGAACAGCATCATGTCGTTTCCGGTTGGAACTGGTATGAAGTTAGAGACAAAAGAAGCACTGGATCGCGGCGGCATCGCCGATGTCACCACCATCGGTCGCAAATCGGGCGAGGCTCGTCGAATCGAGATTTACTTCCATCAGTTCGACGGGAAGTACTACCTCCTCGGCCGGCCCGGCCGGAAGAGAGATTGGGAAGCCAACATCAAGGCACACCCCGAATTCACCCTCCATTTGAAACGCGGAGTGGTCGAGGACATCGCGGCTGTCGGCGAGCCAGAACCCGACCCGGATGTCAGAAAGGCGATTTTGCTTAGGGCCCTGATCGAGAACTGGGATTCTGACCCGGAAAGGGCAGAGGCGGCGGTTCCCAAATGGGTTGACGAATCCCCATTCATCCGTTTCTATCCGACCGATGGCGGTGCTTGAGTCCGATCGGCGCGTTGTTCCATGACTCGTCCCCAAACGGCGACCACGGCCCATGCGATAGCTCCTATGAGGAGAGCACGTGAGCCGGTGGCTGATAGTCCCGCCCACCGGGCCCAGACCAACACCACCAGTGCATAGCTCGCCAGCCAAACGTATCTGTTCTTAATCGGGACGAAAATGGCGAACCAGCCAAGTGAGGCCAGCGCCCCCAGGCCGCCGACTATTCCGGAGTCTCGGGTTACCGACCCGACGAGAGTTCCCCAGGCGATCAATAGTGCGACGGCGATCGAACCGAGCACCGCCGGCCGTGACCAAAAGCCTGGCCACCATGCCCAAATGACCGCCGCGGTGACTCCCAAAAGTACGGCGAGGTGTTCGGTGTCGGGGACTGTTGTCCAGATGCCGCCGACAGTGAGGACAAATGCGGGGCCGCCAACCCATTCGTCGCGAAGTCGGACTAGACCGAATGCCGCCAATCCGACTGCGGCCAATGCAACCGGTATCGCCCACAGAACGTCGTCGAAAACTCGCTCTGCTGGTCCTACCCGCAAGCTGCCGTAGCGTGCCGTGACTGGTATTGCGGCCAACGCCCACCAGATCCCCCAATCCGAACCGCGCCGTTTGAAGGCGTAGGCGAGGCCCAAACCGACCAGGCCGGCGACCGCTCCGTATAGGAACGGAGTGCTGCCCAGCATGTTGAGAATAACTCTCATGCCGTCACCGTCGCTCCACTACGACCAACCAACAGACAAGGTTCAGAGCGATTCCCTGTGAGCATGGATCCTGGCGACTGCCGAGATGATCTTCTCCACCATTGAAGGCTCCATGTGGCTCCAAATCGGGAGGCTGATCACACCCGAAGAGAGAGTGTCGGTAACAGGAAGAGTCGGTGTATCGATGTCGGAGTACGCAGTCTGGCGGTGAAGTGGTGGTGAGTAATAAGGGCGGGTAGGTATCCCCTCCGCCTTCAGTGCCTCGACGACACGGTCCCGATCAACTCCAAACTCGGTTCCGACGACAATCGTGAAGTCTTTGATCGAACTTCGTCGGCCGGTCGGGACATCCTGGAAACCGATACCTGGGAGTTGGGAAAGCCCTTCTCGATACATCGACGCCAGGCCATTGCGATGGGCAACCCGGTCTTCGAGGTGGTCGATCCCGGCGAGAACGACGGCGGCATGCAGTTCTGACATTCGACCGTTGAGACCTGCCTCCAAAGTGTCGTAGCTTCCCGGGTTTCCGTAGTTGCGGGCACGGCGAAGGGTTTTAGCGAGTTCATCATCATTGGTAGTGACCAGACCGCCTTCGGGGCCACTGAGAACTTTGGTCGGGGTCAGACTTATCACCTCGGCCGTGCCGAATTGACCCAGGGGAGTGGAGACACCGTCTATCTCGATCGACGAGCCAGCACCATGGGCGGCATCGAAAATCAGAGTCGACCCTGTCTCGGCGGCCTTGGCCTCAAGTGCCTTGACGTCGCAGGGAACCCCCGAAACGTGGACTCCAACGATGACGTCGGCGACTGTTGTCACGTTGTCGGGCCGCAACACCCAGGAGTTTGGATCACAGTCTGCGAATGTGATCTCCATATTGTTCCAACGGGCGGCATGACCGGTGGCCGAAAAGGTGAAGGAAGGCATGATGACCGACTGCTTGCCGATTGCCTGTAGAAGGAGGACGAGTCCTGTTGTGCATGAGGCGACAGCGACGACATTTCTGACCTTGAGTCGCTCCGCCATCCTCTCCTCCAACGTGGCCACAAAAGGCCCGTCGGTGAGCATTCCCGATTCGAGACTCGATGCCACCATCGCGAGAATCTTCTCGGGTTCTTCTATAGCCGGTCGAATAAAGGGGATCGCTTCCGGGAAAACCGGTTCACCACCCGCCAACGCCGGCAGACCGTTGCTGCTCATGAAACCTCCATCTAGTTGCGATCAAGTTAGCCGGGAATTGTCGACTTCAAAGAAGTTCCAGGTCGCCTAGAGAAATGTCCCAATTGTCTATTGAGTGGATATCGATCGGCAGGTCTCGGAGAGGGAGTGCCATCAGTGTTAGCGCCCGAACCCATGGTATTGGGATCAAACCGCCCGCTATCGCGGCCCTTCTTTCCGATGATGCCGGGGAGAACCAAGCGGCCAGGTATCTGGCCCGGGCGACCCGCGCGACATGGCGAACTGCCGACGACACGTGACTCCCGAATAGTTCAGAGACAACGATCTCTTTCCGGCCGGATCGAAGGTTTGGTCGGACGATTGCAGTCTGCCCACCGCTTTCGATCAATCCATAACGCACCGTGGGGTGCCCGGAGAATCGCCACTTCATATATTCTGCCGACCTCGGGGTACGGAGTCCCCTCGCCGGGCGGTCGATTACGGGTCCACCTGCCTCGTCAGGCCCGCGCGTAAAGAAAAGGGCAGGATCGGGTGCAATATCTTCAGGGACTTTCGATCCCACCCGGAGAATCGGCCGGGCCATAACCCCGATTGGTGCAATGTGTTTCCATCCCATTTTTTCGTAGCCAGGCCCCGATGCCTGGTTGGGGGTGTTGAATATGAGGTCTAGGCCGGCGGCCTTGGCGCTCTCAATGGCGCCCAAAGTCAAGTTGCTGAAGATGCCCATGCGGGCGAAGGCAGGGTCGGTAGCGGTGTCAACGGGCCGGAGACATCTGAGCAGGTCACCGGACGGCGTCGCCATGTCCCAACGCATCAGAGCCCGTACGCCAGCTATTTGTCCATCGGACTCGGCCACCAGAACCAGCGATGGCCCGAAGGGGTTGTCCCGGTGTTTCCAATTCCAAAGGGCTTCAGTCCTGCGTAGTATCGGTGTTTCGCCGAGCGCCCTTTTCAGGACCTCGAGTATTGCGGGAACGTCGCTATCCCTCATTTCCCTGATGTCGATATTGCCCACGACGGATCAGACTACACGCCATGCCGCCACGATCCAGCACGTTGATTACCCGCTGATCGCCTAATGTGGCTGACCGATCATGGAGTTGCGGGGTATCAATAAAGAGAGAGCAGAACGCAGTCGAGACCTGCCCTCTGTCCTGATACTCGTGACGAGCACACAGCGCCGTGGTGCCGAAGTTGTCGCAGAGAACCTGGCTGCCGCGCTAGCTCAGACCGGATGGGAGGCCGATCTTGTAGCCCTGCGCGATTCTGATTCCGTGGCCAAAGTCGCGGCGACGCCCCTGGTTGCCCATGATCACAAATTGAATGGGCTCCGCCCCGATGTCGTTCTGCGGCTGAGGCGGCTGATCCGAACACTTTCGCCCGACGTCGTACTTGCCGAGGGTGGTGCCACATTGAAATACTCGGTGTCGGCATTGATCGGCTTTCCCCAGCCCCCGAAGCTCGTGTATGCCTCGATTGGTGAACCCCGGTACTGGGCCAGGAGCTCGAACAGTCGTCGCATGATGTCGTGGCTCCTCAGCCGGACGAGTCACGTCAGCGCGGTGTCACACGCGACAGCGCAGCAGCTCGTGGAGGATTTTGGTGTACCGCAAGAAAGGGTGACCGTTGTTCATCCCGGAGTTCCTGAGTCCATGATCGATCACACGGTCAGGGAAGCATCGGCACGGCTTCGGGTTCTCTACTTGGGGAGCATTTCCGCCGAGAAGAATCCGCTGGCCGCCCTGGATGCGGTGAAACGGTGTGGTCTCCCAGTATCTCTTCGTTTTGTTGGTGACGGCCCCCGGATGACCGAATTGGTAGAACACAGCACCGGAATGGAGAACGTTGAACTGGTTGGGGCAGTTGCCGACGTCAAACCCCATCTCCTCTGGGCGGAGGCGCTTGTATTGACCTCTGTCACTGAGGGCCTACCGGGCGTAATCCTTGAGGCAGCAGCCCATGGTCTCCCTGTGGTTTCGTACGATGTCGGCGGGGTTAGGGAGGCGATTGAGGACGAAGTCACCGGCTTTGTGGTTCCGCCCGGTGATGTCGAAGGAGTCGCCACCAGACTAGACCTGCTGGCCGCCAATACCGGTTTACGCCGGGAACTAGGAGTGGCGGCCAGAGACAAGGTGATTTCAGAGTTTCTTCTCGCCGATTCAGTTAAGAGGTCTCGCACCCTTCTTGAGTCGGTGCTTGACGGCTGACGGCGGGTCGCTGCGCTCGACGTTTATCCGAAAGTTCCATATGGCACAAGCCAGTCGTAGTAGACGACCACGGCCAAATTGAATCCGTCGCCTCTTGCCACCAGCCCACCAACGCGCTGCCGCTGATAAACCGTGTGGGGTGTTCCGCCGACACCGTTGTAATCAGTGAACGGAGTTGTGATCTTGCCGAGGTCTGTGAACCGGAAGATGTCAATTCCTGGGGTGACGGTGTTGGTGTAGGAGCGATCTTCAACAAGCGTCCCATTAACCAGCATCGGAATTTTCGGTCGCACTTCGGTGGTGTCGTCGATGTTGTAGCTTTCCTTGATTTCAGGCACCTGCGCCTGCGCGTTCGGGTCAGATGACGAACCATCTGCGCATGTTCCGTCATAGCCGATCCCGGTTGTGTGGATTTCATCCATAAAGGAATCGTTGACCTGGAGATAGGCAGCGCCGTCAACCTGATGGAAAAGCACTCTTGCGACGACCTGACCCGTTCCGCGATTCACGAGGAACATATACCCACCCTTGTAACCGGCGCGATCGCCGCTGATCCAGCCCCACCCATTGCCTAGGTCGACTTTATAGGGTGCGGTCCAAAGATTTATGCCGGCGTCGAGGTCGTTGATAATGATGTTGAACTTCGTCTTGGGATCACCGGTAGCTCCCTTGAACGGCTCCCTTGCGATCTGATCGAGTATGCAGTTGCCCGAACCAACTACGGGTGTTGTCGGTGGAGGGCCCGTGTTCGGCCTCGGTGACGTCGTGGTCGTAGAATTTTTCGGTCTGTCCGTGCGGGTTGATGTCGGAGGGGTCGTGGAAGCCGGGACCGTCGTGCGAGGCCGGTCCACTGTGGTCGGTGGCCGGCGTCGTGACTGGCCGGCAAAAGCCGTTATGCCATCCGCACTGGCAACTTCGCTACCCGTGGCGTCGGCTCCGACGGCATCGGTGTTTGGTTGGTCGCCCATCGATTCGCCAATCGACTCGACCGTGCTCGACTGAACTTCGTCGGGCAGGGGCGAGCCTATGGCAAGGCTGACAATTACTAAAATGGCCGAGAGGCTGAGGGCGAGTGCTAGGCGCTGCATATGTTGGGGTACTCCTAGTTAGACGATCCTAGGC
>JBBKXI010000222.1:0-21455 GCA_037969415.1 Acidimicrobiia bacterium
ACGGCCTCGTATGCCGCCTTGAGTACTTCGCCGAGAATTCCGCCGACCCGGACCGTTGGCTCGGGGTTGTTGTTGAGTTTCGACAGTGCACTGTCCGGCCGAAACCGACTGCAGGCCGCTTCCACTATTTCGAACCATTTGACGAGAGAATCAATGTCCATTTTCGGTTCTAGCCAGGCTTCGATGGTCGTGCCCATGGCAGGAAAGCTGTGGTGGTTCACGATCCGCTGCTCACAGGTGCCGGTGCTGGTGCTGGCGCCGCTTGTGCCGGCACCGGGGGCGTCGGGTTGTTGACCGTGGCCGGGACAAACGCTTGCTCCACCTTTTCGGGTGGCTGATACCGGATGACCGTAAGACCGCTTTGCGGGATCTGTGGCATCGGCGCCGCGACCTGGGCGGTGGCCTCCACGGCCTGTTTGCCTTCAATTTTCTCGATCCTGTCCGGCTCGACCTTCGATGCCAGGAACGTCGTCCCCCAGGCCAAGGCAGCACCGGTCCACGCAAGTATCTGATTCCGTCTGCTGGTTGGAAAGCGGCTCATGGACTTAGCTCTCCACCGATGGGAACGGCCAGGGTGGCGCCGAAGCCGGCAAGGACTCGAGCTATCACCGGGTCCACTTCTGACTGTTCTTCGGGACTCAGACTTTCCAAGCGCCCATAACTTTCGAGTGCCTTCTGCACTGACGGTTCGATTCCCGCCAATTCGGACAACGGGTCTTCGGCCGGAAGTGTGACGCTCTGCGTCTGATCGCTATTTGGCGGTGTTTCCGATGCAGGGGCGTGGCTTGATGACATTCCGGCCAGAGCCGCGATTCCGGCCACCATCACCATGACACCAGAAATCGTGGCCAGGGGAAGGGTTCTCAATCGTCCTCCTCATGGTCGTCGTCATCGTCATCATCATCGAGGTCGTCATCGTCGTAGTCGTGATCGTCCTCGTTCTGGCTCACAGTTGACGGTGGCGACTGCGGGGCGCTCGAATTCGCTACCAACAGACCCGAGCCGTTTGTGGGTTCGACAGCGGACGGCAAAGGCAATCCCTGAGCGTCGCAGATATCTCTGAGCGCAGTTAGTGCGGCCTGTTGTACGTCGGTGATTGTTCCATTCGCCTCGGCCTCCACCAGGGCAATCCCCGCCGGGCCACACGCCTCTGCGATGTCGGAGCCGGTTGCAGGGTTAGTGACTGCTAGTGCGGTGCTCGGGGTGCTGACTGAAGCAACGGGGATTTCGGGCTCGGGGGTCGGGGCGGTGAGGGCATAGGCTGCCACTGCGCTCAGAGGGACCAGGAGAGTCCCGATGATGACCGATAGCGGTTTGGTGTCTTTCTTTGCCGGTCGGGGAGTGGGGGCTGTTTCCATCCTCAGACTCCCACGAAGATGCATTCCGCCGGGCATTCTTCAGCAGCCTCAACGACAAGGTCGATGAGGGCATCAGGAATCCTTGCCTGTCCAGCGAAGCCATCAGGGCCGTGGCCATCGCCGTCGAGACCATCGAAGAGGACGGTTTTTCCGAAGAAGGAAGCGTCTTCCTTGACGGCCCAGGTCCCGTCGTGTCTCTCCGCGAATACCTGGGGGGCGATCGCCGCGCAGGTTCCCGCGCCCATGCATTCGTCTCGATCAATCCAGACTGTTGCCATTTTTGGATTCCTTTCTTGGCTGGAACCCACAATGCCGCGCTTCTATGCAAGAGCGCATCAACCATTCGTCAAGAAATCCTCAATTTGGTTGATCGATGGTGCCGGTGGCGCGCCCAGGGGTCAACCTGTGTTGCGCATTCCTGCGGCGATACCATTGATGGTGAGTAGAAGCGATCGGTCGAGTTCGGGGCCCTCCTCGCCCGATCGGGAACGACTCAGCAGAGACACCTGGAGATAGTTGATCGGGTCGAGGTAGATGTCTCTGACCGTCAAAGTTCGTTGCAAGAGTGGAGTCGAGTCGAGCAAATTCCGTTGACCCGTCAGCGAAAGAACTTCGATCGTTGCAAGCTCAGCCTCGGCCCTCAGATCGTTGAGCACCCCACGGTGTTCAGGAGGAACCAATGCAGACACGTAGCGTTCGGTCATGTCGAGGTCGGTCTTGGCGAGAGTCATCTCCACATTGGAGAGAAAGGTCTGTAGGTAGCCCCACTCGATCGCCATTTCGTCGAAGATGTCGCCATATCCAGCGGCGCGGGCTGCTTTTAGTCCGGTTCCCACTCCGTACCAACCGGGGACGATCTGACGGGTCTGGGTCCACCCAAACACCCAGGGAATGGCCCGGAGATCTTCGATTCCCCCGAGGCTGCCCGGTCGACGTGAGGGGCGGCTACCCAGATTGAGACGTCCTAGCTCTTCAACCGGTGTCGAGGCGAGGAAGTAAGGCACGAGGCTCGAGTTCTCCACCAGCGAGCGATATTTCTCGTAGGCGGCGCCCGAGAAACACTCCATCGCTTCAGTCCAGCGGTCAAGGACCTCTTTCGGACGACGAGACTGCCGGTGGAGCAGGGACGATTCCAGAACGGACGCAACAATTAGTTCGAGATTCCGTTTGGCAATGTCGGGATGTCCGTACTTGTCGGAGATGACTTCACCCTGCTCGGTCACCTTGATGGTGGCATCCACAGTTCCGAAAGGCTGGGCCAGGATGGCGGCGTGAGCTGGTCCACCTCCCCGGCCAATGGTTCCACCACGGCCATGAAAGAGAGTCAACCGGATTCCGTGCTCCTCAGCCACATTCCTCATCAGCCGTTGTGCCTTGTATATCTCCCATTGCGATGTGGTGATACCGCCCACCTTGTTCGAGTCTGAATAGCCGAGCATCACTTCCTGGGTGTTGCCATTCGCGGTGACCAGCTTGCGGTACGACTTGTTGGCGAGAAGATCGTCGAGGAGTTGGGCCGAATTCCTCAGATCGTCGATGGTCTCCACAAGCGGGACAAACCCGACGTTTGAAATCTCACTGTTGAGGTCGACCAAACCGGATTCCTTGGCGAGCACCGCGACAGCGAGAATGTCGGAAGCCGACTCCGTCATCGAGACGATGTAGCTTTCAATCACCTGCTTGCCATAGCGGCGTTGCGCTTTTCTGATCGCGGTGAAAGTGTCGAGGGTGCGGGTTGTCTCGTCGGACAGCAACGTTGTGGTCCCGGCAAGCGGCCTCGGATTGTTCAGTTCGTTCTCGAGCAATTCGATTCTCCGGTCAAGACCGGCGGCGCCGTAGTCGATGCCGACCCTTGCCATCAGTTCGGTCAGGGCGCGGGTGTGGGCGGCGGCGTGTTCGCGTATATCCATGGTGGCGAGCTGAAATCCTGAGGCGTGGACCATTCGGATGACTCGACCGAGGGCCCCGTCGGCAATAAGGCTTCCTTTCGAAGACCGCAGCGATCGGTCCATAATTTCGAGGTCGGCCAGCATTTCGTCGGGGGTCGCGTAGTCAATACCGGGCCGAGGCCCGCCCCCGGAGCGCACCCGATCGACGGTGTTTCCCAGCCGGGTGTGGATGTAGGAACACTTCAATCGGTAGGGCTCTTGGGCAGTCCTTTTCTGTTCCCGATTCCACACCTCAGGCAGGAGTTGGCGGTCGATCTCGAGTGAAAGGGTCATCTCACTGTTGATGGGGGCGAGGCGTTCTGAGATCGAAAGCTCTTCAGCTAGCTCCTCGATGACAGAGATGAGCTGCCGGAGACCCCGCTCGTGTTCCTGGGCGATGACCTCAAGTGTCATTTCCGGGGACAATCCCGGATTTCCATCACGGTCGCCCCCTACCCAAGTGCCAAAAGACAGAGGTACTGGAGACATTTCGGGGCTCAATCTGAGCAGTTGTGCGTGGATCACCTCGTTGAGCTCGGGAAGCACGTTTTCCGCCAGTTGAACTAGGTAATAGAGAGCCGATCGCGCTTCCTCGACAGGCGTCGGCTTCTCATGACGCAGTTCATCTGTCTGCCAGATCTGATCGATCAACTCGGCAGTACGGGCGTCGATCGACTCTTGATCACTTTCCGGGAGGTCGACTCTGGCTTCGATGAGGTCGGCGAGGTTCCTGGTCTTACTGAGGATGGATCGACGGGCAGCTTCGGTGGGATGGGCGGTGAATACAGGTCGAACCGACAACCTCCTCACGACATCGTTGACGATCTGTGGATCGAGGTTGGCCTGGAGGATTCGATCGACGGTGGCGGGCAAGTAGCGGTCGTCCGCTGCGAGTTTCTCGACCCTATGGACTTGCTCCGCAACATTGGCCAAATAGAAATATGTCGTAAACGCCCTGACCAGGGGGATTACATCGTCGAGCTTGAGATCCTTCAGGAGTTTGTCGAGGTCATCGCCAGCCGACTCTGACCCACCGCGCCGGGAAGACTTCCCCATGGCCCTGACCTGTTCGACGAGATCGAGAAGGTCTTGGCCGTGCTGGCGCACCAGAGCGTCGCCGAGTTGGTTGCCAAGACGCCGAATATCGGAGCGCAACTGATCGTCGACACTCGGTGTGGGTGCTCTCTCCATCTCAATCACCCGTAGCGTTCAAGCAGTTGGATGTCGTTGCCGTCCGGATCGCGGTACGTGGTGAACCGGGAAACGCCGGTGTCGGTGACGTTTTCGTCCACGGGTTCGATACCGAGAACGGCCAATCGCGTCATCTCAGTACTGAGATCCTCCACCCCAAACGCGATCGCTGCGGTGGATTGCCCGGGGGGCCGAGCCCCCTTGTGCAATGCGAAATGGGTTGGCCCCGAGACTTCCATCGTCCGCCAATCGCCGTAACCCTTGCTAGCGGCGATCCCGAGGCCGGCATACCAGGCGACCGAACGTTCCATATCGCTGACCCAAACAAAAACGGTATCAACGTGAACGGCCATCGTCCAAGGATACGCCTTCCCTTACGATCCGTAACCACGTACCGTTCTGGAACATTCATGTTTGATTCTTTAACTCAACGATTTGAAACCGCTTTTACCTCCCTCCGCGGCAAAGGACGACTTTTCGAGAAAGACATCGACACCGCGTTGCGGGAGGTACGGCTGGCGCTTCTCGAAGCCGACGTCAACGTATCCGTGGTGAAGTCATTCCTGGCCCGGGTCAGGGAGCGTGCGCTCGGCGAAGATGTTCGGAAGAGCCTGACACCCGGTCAACAGGTCATCAAAATCGTCAACGAAGAACTGATAACCACATTGGGGTCGGAACCGGCCGAACTCAAGAAAACCAGCCCACCTCTAACAATTCTCATGGTCGGGCTCCAGGGTTCAGGTAAGACGACTACCGCCGGAAAACTTGCCCTTCACCTCAAGAACAAGGGCAAGAAACCACTTCTCGTGGCGGCCGACCTGCAACGGCCTGCGGCAATTGACCAACTGGAGACGTTAGGCAAAAAGGTCGACGTTCCGGTGTATGTCGACCGGAAAGGAAAGCCCGCACGCCTGGTCAAGAATGCCATGAAGGAGGCGGCCAAAATGGGTCGCGACGTGGTCATTATCGACACTGCTGGTCGTCTCCAGATCGACGATCAGTTAATGAAAGAGCTTGCCGATGTGTCCAAGGCAGCCGAACCTGACGAAGTGCTGCTGGTGGTCGATGCGATGACCGGTCAGGATGCGGTCAATGTCGCTTCGGGTTTCCAACAGCAGATCGGACTGACCGGGGTCGTTCTCTCCAAACTCGACGGTGATTCCAGGGGAGGGGCAGCAATTTCAGTCCGTGAAGTTACCGGTGCACCGGTCAAATTTGTCGGTGTCGGCGAGGGTTTGGGCGATCTCGAACCCTTTTATCCCGATCGCATGGCCTCGCGAATCCTGGGTATGGGAGATGTCATGTCCCTCATCGAAAAAGCCGAGGCGACATTCGACGAGAATGAGGCCGAGAAGACAGCGCGCAAGTTGGAGAAGGGCGATTTCAACCTCGACGACTTTCTCAAACAGTTCCAGCAGATGAAGCGGATGGGGCCTCTGAAAGACATTCTTGCTATGCTTCCTGGCTCCGGGTCGCTTCTGCGTGATGTCGACATAGACGATCGCGAGATTCGAAGAGTCGAGGCAATCATTCAGTCTATGACTCCAGAGGAGCGCCGGAACCCGAAGATCATCGGTGGAAGCCAAAAACGACGAATCGCGTCCGGGTCGGGCATGAAGCCCCAGGACGTGAATCGATTGCTCAAGCAGTTCGCCGACGCAAAAAAGATGATGAAGTCGCTGGCCGGAGGTCGGGGGATGCCAAACCTCGACGCACTAATGAGTGGCCAGCAAACCAAGAGGTGACCAAATGGCAGTGAAGATGAGACTGATGCGGATGGGCAAGAAGAAGCAACCCATGTACCGCGTTGTTGTGATAGATGGCCGTGCGCCTCGAAATGGTCGTTATATCGAACAGATCGGTCGCTACGAACCCCTGGCCGACCCATCGTTAGTTGAAATCGACAATGAAAAGGCAGCGGAATGGCTGGCAAAGGGAGCCCAACCCACCGAGGCAGTTGAGAAGTTGCTCAATATCTCGGGAGCGATGAACACCATGAAGGTGCGTACCGGCCAGATCCACACAGTGGGAGCGAAGGCACCAACTGTTGCCGAAGCTGCGGAAGAGGCTGATGAAACGGCTGAAGAGACCAGCGAAGAAATAGTCAAGGAGTTGGCAGCAAGCGAGGAAATTCCCGCCGATGAGCCAGTCGAAACCACCGCCGATGCATCCGGTGAGGAGGAATAGGAATGGCCAAAGGTGAAATTGTGGAGAGAGTTGTCGACTACGTCGTCAAGGCGATTGTCGAAGAGCCTGAAGAAGTAACGGTCACCATCGTCGAGCAAGGTCCCGATGATGTAGTCGCTGAGGTCCGTACCGCCAAGAAAGACATGGGTCGTGTCATCGGCCGGCGCGGTCGTGTTGCCAAGGCAATCCGAGCTGCCGCCGGTGCTGCCGGGGAAGAAGAGGGCATCAGTGCCGGAGTCGAATTCATCGACTGAGATACGGTATGTGGTGGCCCGGTTGGGTCGACCACACGGTCTTGATGGGCACCTGGGGCTTTATGTCGATGAGGCGGATGTCGTGTATTTCGACCCGGGTAATTCTGTTTTGATTGAGGATCGTCCGTACACCGTGCGGGCGATTCGTCGCGTCGATCGCGGTTATCAGATCCAATTCGAGGGCGTCACCACTCGCCAATCCGCCGAGGCGATCCGCGGTCGGGAAATTGAGGTCAAAAACAGGCGGGAACTCGATTCAGACGAATTCTGGCCCGAAGACTTAGTCGGATTGGAAGCGCGTGGGAGCGACGGGTCACGGATCGGATCTGTCGTAGCTTTCACACCAGGTGCCGCCCAGGATCGGGTCGTCATCGAAATAGGGGGAGATCGTTTCGAGGTTCCTTTCATATCCGAGTTTGTACCCGTTGTCGATATACCGGCGGGCTATCTCGAACTACGACCTATTCCGGGGCTCATCGAACCGTTAGCTTGAGTGTCACCCCGGTGAGGCTCCCGTTCTCGGGTGATTCCTCGCCTACGAATAGGTCATCCAGACCCGACGGCAACTCGATGGCCGTCGCAAACTCGCCCCAGGTGTCTACCCAGTCTGCTGCAGTGGTGTGGGTCCGCGCCACCACTTCACCGCCAACGGTGGCCAGTACCAGCACATTGGCCTCGAAGGTTCGGGCATAACCGCCGATCTCGACCTCCGGACCGTCAACCACTGCTTCACTCCGCGGGCTGATCAGAACAATTCTGTCCGAAATGGCCGCAGGTAGCGACAATTCCCCGTCGCGAGGGCTCAGTTCCAATGTCATGCCTGCAGGCGAGTTGCTGACAGTGATACGGGCCTTGGCGGGTCGAGCAAGATGCAGGTCGACGAACATCGAACCGTTTACGGAACGGACGACGAATAGCCGATCTACCAATGGGGATTCGACCAACTGATCGGTTATCACCGTCTGGTCGATGTCCATTTGAATTCGGACAATTCCACCGCTGCTGAGGAATTCAGCATCGATTGAGGGTGGGGTGGTGGCCGGCGCGTTCTCGTTCGTCTCAAAGTTGAACCCGATTCGCTCGCATCCCTCGGCAGTCTGAATCGAAATGAGCCCGAGTGTTTTGCCATCCGAACTGGGCTGGGTGATTCGGGCGATCCTGCCCTCGTCGACGAACTCGGCATCCTGGGGGCAGCCGATGGTTTGTGGTGTGCTGGTCGTAGATGACGCGAGCGTTGTGCCCGTACCGGGGGGAAGGATCGACGTGGAAGTCGCGGTGCCTCCACATCCCACGATAAGCACCAGCAAGGAGGCCAAGATTCGACGCATCCACACAGCGTAAGGGTCAAACTAACCTTGAGTGATCATTCAAGAAGGAGTTTCCGTGCCCGAAGCCGTTATCGTCGCCACCGCCCGTTCCCCAATCGGTAGGGCGTACAAGGGTTCGCTCATCGATGTCAGAGCGGACAACCTCGCGGCACATGCGATCAACGCCGTGATGGAGAAAGTGCCCGAAGTCGATCGAGCTTCGGTGGCCGATGTCATGTTGGGATGTGGCCTGACTCATGCCGAGCAGAGCTTCAACCTGGCCCGTCCCGCCTCTCTGCTGGCCGGTATGCCCGATTCGGTTCCGGCGACGACAGTGAATCGATTCTGTGCCTCATCCCTCCAGACGATCCGGATGGCGTTTCACGCAATCAAACTTGGCGAAGGGGATACGTACATTGCCGCCGGCACGGAGTCGGTCTCCCGCACCTACGGGAAGGGTTTCGAGTCCGATGACCTCAACCCCCGATTCACCGATTCGGAACGCTCCGGCTACATCAACAATGTGTACATCCCGATGGGTAATACCGCCGAGAATGTGGCCAAGAAATACGGGATCACCAGGGAACGCATGGACGAATTTGCCAAGCGGTCCCAGGACCTGGCCGTGGAGTCGCAGAAGAACGGATTCTTCGATTGGGAGATCACACCCATTGAAACACCAGACGGGCAGACCGTCATGTATGACGACGGTCCCCGTCCCAACACGACATTAGAAAAGCTCGCCTCGTTGCCGCCGGCATTCGAACCCGAAGGCTCGGTGACGGCCGGAAACTCCTGTCCGCTCAACGACGGATCGGCGGCGGTCGTCGTGATGTCCGCGGAGCGGGCGACCGAGCTCGGGCTCCAGCCTCTTGCCCGGATCGTGGCCTCGTCAGTGGTCGGCCTCGAGCCTGAGTTCATGGGTATGGGCCCCGTCGGGGCGGTTCGCGCTGTTCTCGACCAGGCAGGCATGAAGCTCGACGATGTCGATGTCATCGAGATCAACGAGGCGTTTGCTGCCCAGGTTCTTGCCAGCGTCGACCAACTCGGCATCGATATGGACAAGCTCAATCCTCATGGGGGGGCGATTGCTCTCGGTCATCCGTTCGGGATGACCGGTGCCCGGATCATGGGAACCTTGATCAACGACCTCCGCACCCTCGACAAGACCATCGGTATCGAGACGATGTGTGTCGGCGGTGGTCAGGGCATGGCGATGATCATAGAAAGAATTGGTTGAGCAACTCAGGGAAAACTTCCTCGGGCGAGACGACAATATTTAGCGACAGCGAGACACCGGGTCTTGAAGAATTGATCTCGCTCTACGACGCCGTCGAATGGACGGCATACACACGGGAACCCTGTGCACTGTCAAAGGCGGTGGCCAGCTCAGACCACGTTGTTACCGCGCGATCAGACGGCCGCTTGATCGGGCTGATCAGGTCTCTTTCCGACGACGTGTCGATCGTCTATATCCAAGATCTGCTGGTCCATCCCCGCTACCAGCGTCGGGGCATCGGAAAGAGTCTTATTGATGCCTGTTTGGAGCGATATGGCCACGTGCGAAAGGTCGTCTTGATGACTGACTCGGATGAAAGGGTTCACAGCTTCTATCAAGCGGCAGGATTCCGGGCTCTTCCTTCAACTGAAGTTGGATTACACGGCTACGTCAAGATCGGGATCGGGAAACCGGAGGGGTAATCGTGTTCGCCCGGTTTATTCTTGGCAAGTGAACATGCGCAACGCTCCTTGTTTTCAACGCAGTGTTGGTGTTTTGAGGTCCACCCTCCCCCTCGCTGACGCTCGGGTACTCCCTCCGCTAGCGGAGGGAGAGTTGCTGTTCGCTCGGGTACTCGGGAACCCTTCGGGTTCCATGCCGTCACCGGAGGGAGAGTTGTGTACTCGATATGGGGTCGGGGCATGAAAATCAACGTCATCACCATGTTTCCTGAGTTCTTCGAGAGCGTTTTGCCCGTGAGCATCGTGGGTCGGGCCGTCGAATCCGGCTCTTTGCAGGTCGATCTGGTCGATCTCCGGGAATACGGGCTGGGTAAGCACAAGCAGCTCGACGATTCACCGTTTGGTGGTGGTCCGGGAATGGTGATGAGGATTGAACCCCTCTCGGCAGCGCTCAAACCGTTGGCCGATACCCATCGCGTACTGCTGACACCCTCCGGCGCGCCGCTCAATCAGAAAACCCTGGACCGGTTGGCGTCGATCGACCAATTGACTCTCGTTTGCGGGCGATACGAAGGTGTTGACCAGCGCGTCATCGACAACCACATCGACGAGGAGATTTCCCTGGGCGATTTTGTGGTAGCCGGTGGAGAGGTAGCGGCGGCCGCGATGATTGAGGGGATCGCCCGTCTTCTCCCCGGTGTTGTCGGGAACCCGGAATCAACAGAGAAGGAATCGTTCCGCGATGGCCTCCTCGAAGAACCTGTCTACACCCGCCCGGCAGAGTTCGAGGGCGACGCCGTCCCCGAGATCCTGCTGTCCGGCGATCATGCCCGCATCGAAGCCTGGCGTTTGGAGCAAAGACGCGAGCGTACAAAACAAAGACGTCCTGACCTGCTGTCGTCTGGCGAGAATTCTGATACCTGATACAATTCCACAGACAGCCCGGTCAACTCGTCCACCGGCAGATTTCCAGGAGCTTCTCATGAACCATCTACAGACTGTTGAAAGCGCGCACATGCGCGATGACGTTCCGGACTTCCGTTCCGGCGACACCGTTCGGGTCGATGTGCGGGTCGTGGAAGGCGGTCGTGAGAGGATCCAGGCTTTCGAGGGAGTAGTGATCGCCCGCAACGGCAGTGGCGTACGGGCTTCTTTTACGGTTCGTAAGGTCAGCTTCGGCGTTGGAGTGGAACGTGTGTTCCCGGTGCACGCCCCCATCGTCTCGAAAGTTGAAGTAACCCGTCGTGGTGACGTTCGCCGGTCCAAGTTGTATTACCTGCGTGATCGTGTCGGCAAGTCGGCCCGTATCAAGGAGCTGAGGGACTGACCTACCAGGAACCTCCGCAGGACCTCGAAGAACCAACTGACGAAACGCCGGACGAGACTCCCCGACGAGGGAAGCATCGCCGGCGTTCGTTTTGGTCGGAACTCCCCGGACTCCTTCTCACAGCGCTTGTCATCGCCGTGGTCATCAAAACATTCTTGGTTCAGCCATTTTGGATCCCGTCCGAATCGATGCAACCCACTATCGAGCCAAACGACCGTGTGATGGTCAACAAACTCGCCTACAGGTTGGGTGACATCCAACGGGGCGATGTCGTGGTGTTCCTCAATCCGCTGGAGCCGGAAACGGACGAATCAATCCCAGAGGCGGTCATCCGCTCGGTTCTCGAGGCCATCGGAGTGAGGACACGTGGCCACGACGATCTGATCAAGAGAGTGATCGGATTGCCCGGTGAAGTGGTCGAGGTGGTCGACGGTCAGGTGACGGTCGACGGGGTCGCCATATCCGAGAACTACACCGACGGAAGTTCCATGCCGAACTCGGGCCCATTCCCTGTACCCGAAGGGGAGATTTTCGTGATGGGGGACAACCGCGATGAGAGCTTCGACTCCCGTCGATTCGGGACTGTCCCGATTCCGCACGTCATTGGTCGGGCCTTTGTCGTCATCTGGCCGCTTTCCAACTTCAGCGGTCTATAAAACCCTTCGTATCGGTTGTATAGAAATGCCCAGGGCATATCATCGGAACCCCACGCGTTTGAGGAGACCATGGAAGAAGATCTGGAGCGGTATGAAACCGAAGTTGAACTCAAGATCTATCAGGAGTACCGAGATGTGCTCCCGATGTTCAAGTACGTAGTTGAGACTGAGAGACGTTTCTACCTAGCCAATGACGTGAATCTTGAAGTGCGATCTTCGAACGGGTCTATGTTCTTCGAGGTCGTGATGAACGATGCTTGGGTATGGGACATGTTCCGTCCAGCCCGCTTTCTTTCCACCGTGAAGGTCTTGACATTCCGCGACGTCAATATCGAGGAAGTCGACCAGCAGGAAATTCCGATCTAAACGATCGCCGATCTTTAGGAGATGTCGGGGAAGATCTTGCAGCAGAATTCCTTCGACATCACGGACTCTCAATAATTGATCGCAATGTGAAGGTCGGCTCAGGGGAAGTTGACATCCTCGCACTTGACGATTCCAGGCGGGTCGTCGTCGAAGTCCGAACGACCACCCGGTCGATCTATCCCCTCGACGCTGTGAGTGATCCCAAACGTGCACAAGTAAGGCGACTAGCGGGGATACTCCGGGTTCGGCGCATCGATCTGATCGGCGTCGGAATTTTTCTCGATCACTATGTGATTCACTGGGAGACCAATTCGTTTTGACCTCTCAACCACGCGTGGCGTACCGTCCCTGACCGGAATGGAAAGCCAAGTCGCAATCGAAGTGAAAGGTCTCGTCAAGGATTACGGGAAAACCCGCGCGCTCGACGGTCTCGATTTCATTGTTGAGGCAGGCAAACTCACCGGCTTCCTCGGTCCCAACGGCGCGGGCAAAACTACGACGTTCCGCGCGCTGCTCGGATTGACCAAGCCGAATCAGGGTTCGATCAAGGTCCTCGGCCATGTGGTACCAAACGATCTCAAAGCAATGGTGAAAGACGTCGGAGCGATCGTTGAAGAACCCGGCCTCATCAAATCGATCACTGGCCTTAGGAACCTGCGTGTCGCCGCGGACACTCTGGGGTTTGGCCATGAGCGAATTGACGAGCTCCTCGATTTCGTCGAATTGTCGGCCGACGCCAAACGGAACGTTGATCAATATTCGAAGGGAATGCGGCAGCGTCTTGCTCTGGCTGCCGCCCTTCTAGCTTCGCCGAAGATCCTGTTTCTCGATGAGCCCCTCGATGGACTCGATCCCGGTGGCCAACATGCGTTTAAGGCCCGCCTCCGCCAGCTCACGTCGAGTGGGACGACCGTGCTGGTCTCGAGCCACGATCTCGCCGACGTCGAAGAACTAGCTGACAATGTGGTAGTCATCGATAAGGGAAAACTCGTTGCCGAAGGACCTCTGGAATCACTCCTCAAGGAATCGGTAATTCGGGTTGAGGGGGTCCCAACCGATGCCGGAGAACGGATTCTCCAATCAGTCGGTTTCGAAGTTGAGGTTCGCGACGACGCACTATTGGTTTCAGGTGCCGATGGTGCCGCCATCATCCAGGCTCTTGCCGCTGAATCGATCTATCCGAGTGAAGTTCGAGCGGCTCGGGACAGTCTCGAATCGGTGTTCCTGGGGATGACCGGGGGCGTCGAGTGATCGGATTGATCAAGGCGGAGATCACCAAACTCACCGGTCGCAAGCTTTTCCCGGTGATGACACTAATCCTGATGGCGTTTGTGAGTCTTGCCGCCTTTTTCTTGTTGATCTTTGGCCAACTTAACGAAGCGGCGGTTAGTGAAGGGCTCCCGCTGGTGAGGAAACCCGAGGCATACATGCTCGGCGTCCAACAGGTCATCGGCCAGACCTGGTTCCCCCTGATCCTCGCCGTCGTTGTGCTGGGCGGAGAGTTGGCATCGACGATCTGGGCAACGGGGTTGACCCGGGAGTCTCGAAAGGGCCTCCACGTCATGGCTCGACTCCTGGTGTTCACAGTTGCCAGTTGGATCGGGATGCTTCTGGCGATCGCGGTCTGGGGAGGGTTAACGGCCTTGTTCGCCGAAGGATCCGGGGGATTGAGCATCACGGAATGGCTGGAGGTTGTCGCAAAAACGGCTTTGACCCAAATCGCATGGGTCTCGCTGGGTCTCGGGTTTGTATCTCTACTCCGTTCCGTTGGCCCTGCGATTGGAGCAGTACTTGCGCTCTCGTTCGGTGAGGGCCTGTTGGTGCTGTGGCGGCCCTATCAGAATGTCTCACTGACCGGTGCGAGCACTGCAATTTTCGGAGATGTCGGGCTTCCCGGGGCCGCAGCTGAGATCTTCGGACCAAACACTGTTGGCTTCTGGCAAGCAGTCGCAATCATCCTTGGCTGGACTGCCTTAGGGCTCCTTTTGACATGGTGGGGACTAAACCGGCGGGACGCCTGAACCGAATCTCCGACGTAGCTCCTTATTCCAGCATCCTCGATGCCAGTGGCGCCTCAAGTCAGGTTCATCGTCGGGGACAACAACCAAGTGATACGTTCCTGGAGGAATGGTGTTATTGCACCCGGGACATATGTATTCCTTGGAAGCTGCATAGGGCTGGACCGGTGTAACCGTTACCCCGAGAATATCGCCCATGCCACTAACCCGATGGCGGCACCTATCGCGAGGACGACCATGATGATGTCGATGGCCGATGTCTCGCTTTCTCTAAATGGATTGAAACCCATGGTTAGACGGTAACGCTCTGATGATTGCTCTACCGTCATGTCAGTGAATTGGATCAAAACAGAAGACCAAGGCCAGGTGAGGTGGCTCACACTGGACCGTCCCGAGAGGCGTAACGCGGTGCCAATGGATGGTTGGGAAGATCTAACGGTTGCGTTCCGTGCATTTGAAGAATCCACGGCGAGAGTTCTGATCATCACCGGTGCGGGAGAGGACTTTTGTGCCGGCGCCGACCTCGACCCTTCGAGGATCAACGAATTTCAGAACGTCGAGGATCGTCATCGTGGTATGAAAGTTGTTGGCAAGGCTGCCCTAACCCTTCACCGTCTCACCAAACCAACAATCGCGGCGGTCGACGGTGTCGCCGTCGGTGCCGGGATGAATTTAGCCCTGGGCTGTGACATTGTTCTGGCGACCCCCCGCTCCCGGTTCTCGGAGATATTTGTCCGCCGTGGCCTGACGGTTGACTTTGGCGGAAGCTGGCTCCTCCCCCGGATCGTTGGTATCCAAAGAGCGAAAGAAATGGCGTTGACGGGTCGGATTGTGCCCGGGTCGGAAGCTCTGGCTTTGGGTTTGGTAACTGAGTTGATCGATCCCGAGGGGCTCAAATCCCGAACCACCGAGATCGCTATTTCCCTTTTGGCGGGCGCACCCCATGCGCAGATGTTCACAAAGCAGATGATCAACGCATCCTTTGAGTCATCCCTGAGCGACGCCCTGGCCGGTGAAGGCCAGGCCCAATCGATTCTTCTCGGCACCGAGGACGCGGCCGAAGGCGTTTTATCGTTCCTGGAAAAGCGCGATCCTTCCTGGAAAGGGCGTTAAGCCCGCATGCCGCGAATGGCCCTGGCGGCACCATCGGAATTGGCAACTTCAGCCGCAGCAACCCTGGTCGACATTGGGGCTACGGCCGCCGATGCAGCTGTGGCGATGGCACTGATCGCGATGTGTACCGAGCCCGGTGTTTGTGCCCCCGGGGCTGGAGGCTTTGTCACTGTCGATCCCGAGGCCGGAAGTCCAGTAGTGGTCGACGGCTATATGACAGTTCCGGGTCTCGGGTCTGTGGGCGATACCACCAGCGACGTGGTGACCATGGAATACGGGGGAGGGGTGACCACGGCTGTCGGTCCTGGTTCCATCGCCGTGCCGGGCTCATTTGCGGCTCTGGAGTTGGTTACGAAACGATATGGAAAGGTGCCATGGGCCGAGATCCTTGGCTTGGTGGCAGATTTGGTTGCCCCGGGGTTCCCCCTGAGTCGGGCGTGTCATACCTATCTGGTCGACTCGGGGACGCTGATATTCAACCGTGACCCGGTGGTCAAGGCTGCACTTTTTGATGGGGAGCGTCTCAAAGACATTGGTGAGCCAGTGGTCGTAGAAGGCCTTGCCGATGCCCTGCGCTGGATCGGCGACGAAGGCTCTGAAGTCTTTTATCGGGGAGATCTCGCCAGGGCAATAACCTCCGACCTCGCAAGCCGAGGGTCGGCTTTGACCAGCGAAGACCTGGCCTCATATCAGCCGATCGTGCGAGACCCGTTCCAGATTGACGTTGAGGGCTGGGACGCCGTATCCAACCCCGAGCCAGCTGTGGGTGGGATCACGATGTTGCGGGCGTTGGAAGAGGTCGCCGCGTCAGATGATCCCCTCAGTCCTGAGGTGTGGCGAAGCGCCCTTGTCAATACGTTCAATGCGCGACGAGACTACGAATCGGAGCTCCGGGCCTCCTCGACGATCACGGTCTCAGCCGTCGATCGGTCAGGCACGGCGGTCGCCGCCACATTTTCGGCCGGATATGGGTCGGGAGTGGTGCCTGCTGGCACGGGTCTGATGATGAACAATTCCATAGGCGAGCTTGAGCTCATTCCGGGCGGGCCAGCTTCACTGATTCCGGGAGAAAGAATGTTGTCGAACATGGCCCCATCAACGGTCCGAGCCGGTGAGACGGTCTATGCACTCGGCTCCCCGGGGGCAGACCGGATTACTTCGGCGTTGATGATCACCCTCGTCAGGCTGATGCTTGCAGGCGACACATTGTCGGCGGCGGTCGAACACCCCAGGCTTCATCCGGAGTCTTTGGATCCGGTGGTTGTTGCCGCTGAGCAAGGCCTTGACCTCACCGGGGACAACCGGTGGTACGGCCAACACCATATGTTCTTCGGAGGAGTCAACGCAGTTGGCCTCGTCGACGGCGAGTTGGTAGCGCACGCCGATTCAAGAAGGGCCGGGTCGGCGGTTGTCGTCTAGCTCCCTCCGAAGCTACCAGCCAAAGTCGATACCGATCAGTTCGTAGAGTTCCTGATTCGCTGATTCGTATCGCCGCCGGAGCAAGGCCGCCGTTTCACTGTCGTCCTCTTCTTCGTGAGCTGCGTTGTGGACGACAAATTCGGGTACTCCTTCACTTCTAGTTCGAGAAACTCGAGAATCTGCTTGTAAGTAGCCTCGGGTTCTTCGAACAAGTTCTCGCTGGCCACGATACAAAACTGGTCCCGGTCGAAGTATCGAAACCAACGTTCTAACCCTCGTGTGTAATCCCCCTGTAGGTAATAGCAGTCAAGATTATGGCCAAGCCTGTGAGAGCTCGGTCCGGCACCCACTCGATTGGGCTCATCATCGAGGGCGTCAATAAGGGTTTCACATGCCTCGTGACCCTCCTGCGTTCTCAAGTTGAAGTGTGAGATTGCCCGATCAACTGGATCTCTTAGAAGAACTATGAATTTGGCATTCGGGATAATTTCGTGCGCCCGGGCCGGAGCGTTGGGATCCATCAAATATGACGGGGTCGCTTCGCCGGTGAGCCGATGGTTCCACAGGACGGGAAACCAGGACCGATACCACGAGGTTCCGCGGTCAAAGTTCCAATCGAAGTAGTGAAGTTCCTTGCGCGAGCGGAGCCTTGTCTCCTGCTGTGAATCGAGGTACCTGAATACCGAAGTTGTCCCACATCGAATCCCGCCGATAACAACGAAGTCTGGCAATCGACGCACCGGAGATGACGCCCGCTGGAGTATGCGCTTCATCTTTCGTCGGCGAAACCCCGGCTTGGCGATGGCACCCCTTCTTGCGTTGTTCTGATCCGCCAACCTGATCGTATGAGGCTTGCGGGTTAATCCGTATTTTCGACCCATTTGGACACCCCTCTAGATCTGGGGTTCCCGAATCCGTACGGTCGCCTCATGTATGCGTCCACAATTTCTGTGGCACTGGTCGGCGGAGAAGCGGTCCCGGTCCAGGTCGAGGCCCATGTTGGGAGGGCTAAAGAGAATTTCCGGCTCAGCGGACTACCCGACACCGCGCTCAGGGAGGCGAAGGATCGGGTGCGGGTAGCCATCAACTCGTCCGGCATCGAATTCCCTCATCGCGATGTGACGATCAATCTGGGCCCGGCCGATCTCCCGAAGCGCGGTTCGGACTACGACCTTCCGATCGCTATCAGCATTCTGGCTGCTGATCGGCAGATCAGATTGCCTCCCAAAGTCGTGGCTGTTGGTGAACTAGCGCTCGATGGCAAAGTGCGGGCCGGGGCCAGTTCGTTGGGGGCGGCTGTTCTAAGTGCCAGGCTCGAGGTTCCGTGTTTGGTGGCATCAGAAAACGCGGCGGAGGTTGCCCGCGTCCCCGGATCGATGGTATTTGCAGTTGATAGTTTGAGCCACGCAGTCTCAATTCTTCGGCAGCAGATGGAATTCGATCCTGTGCTAGCTGATACTTCAAAATCGATCGATCCTGATGTTGCCGATATCGCTGATGTCAAAGGACAGCTCGTAGCCCGCCGGGCCCTCGAGATAGCAGCGGCCGGGGGACACCATCTACTGTTTTTTGGACCGCCCGGGGGAGGTAAGACAATGCTGGCACGGCGCCTTCCCGGACTTCTCCCTCGACTCGATGACCGAGCGGCGATCGAAGTTGCCCTGATCCGAGCGTCAGCAGGGATTCACGGTGTTGTATCCAACCTTCCCCCGTTTCGCGCTCCACACCACAGCGCCACCCGAGCGGCGTTGGTAGGGGGTGGGAGTGGCCATCCCACCCCCGGGGAGATATCGCTAGCCCACCACGGGGTTCTCTTCCTCGATGAATTGGCTGAATTCCCCCGGGCCCATCTCGACGCGTTGCGCCAACCCCTCGAAGAGGGTCGAGTTTTGATATCTCGGCAGGGTGTTTCGGCGGACTTCCCCTCCCGATTCCAATTAGTTGGTGCATCGAACCCATGTCCATGTGGATACTTTGGAGACCGTCGCAAGCCTTGTTCCTGTGCGGATGGAGTTCGATCCCGGTATCGGCGGCGGGTCTCCGGCCCGATGCTTGACCGCTTCGATCTTTCGGTGTGGGTCAACCGGGTCGAGGTCGCTGATTTTCGCGAAGATGTGGGTGAATCGACCTCACTCATATCAAATCGTGTTAGTGGCGCCCGAACTATTCAACTCGATCGTCATTGTTTGAATCGGGATCTGAACGGAGCTCAGCTCGATCAGGTCGCAATGAAGACCGTCGACTCTGCGGCGATCGTCGCCAATTTGGAGAAGGGGGCGATCACTGCCCGGGGAGCAGTTCGGGTGCGACGGGTAGCGCGGACGATCGCGGATCTCAACGGAGAAGCAGTTGACGAGGTTCATATCTCAGAAGCCCTCATGCTCCGGGGTGCTTGGTGACCATCGAAAAGTCACGGAAACTTAAATTCACTTTGCCCGGGTATCCCGTAGGGTTGTTCGATCTCGAGAATCCGCCGCCGATATATGTAAGAGGTGAACTGTCGGAGCGTCCCATGGTGGCGGTCGTGGGCACCAGGAAGTGCACCCGGTATGGCATTGATCTGGCGGAGTCTTGTGGTCGTACGTTGGCCGAACTCGATTGGCCTGTGGTAAGCGGATTGGCCCGCGGCATTGACGCGGCCGCTCATCGCGGGATGGTCTCCAAAGAGGGTCGCGGAGTTGCCGTTCTCGGGTCAGGCCTCGACCACATCTATCCCCGGGAGAACGTCAGCCTGCTCACTCAGCTTCTGGATTGCGGGGGAGCGGTCGTTTCTGAGTACCCAGATGCCACCCCGCCTGACCGATGGAGATTCCCGGCACGCAATCGAATCATCGCGGCTCTGGCGTCCGCCGTTGTTGTGGTCGAATCGGCGCTGACCGGAGGATCGCAGATCACCGCAGTGCTCGCTGCGGAGATGGGTCGTCCTGTTTTTGCCTTTCCCGGTGACGTTGATAGACCGGCTTCGGTTGGAACCAATCGACTGATCAGGGATGGCGCCATTCCGGTGCTGGGAAGTGAGGATCTTGTTGCGGAACTCTCGTTGTTGCCCGGATTCGATTCAGGCCATGTTCCCCGCTCAGCCATGAACCCACCATCCAGCGGAATAGCAATCGATGATCTCCCGGCGCTCTGGGATTGCTCGATATCGCAGGCGCTGAGTCGAATCGGTGAGGCTGAGGCGAAGGGTGAGTTGCGCCGGGAAGGTGATCGCATCTTCCCCGAAACCGGACTCAATTGAGCTGACGGGATAGCATCGGAGTCGATGGACCTTCCCCACAATCCGGAGTGGGCAGCCGAAACCGTAGAGCGGTACCTGCTCCGACTCGATGAACAGCGCGGCCTATCCGCCAATACGATCGCCGCCTATGCCCGTGACCTCGCCCAATTCTTCGACTTCTGTGAGCGAAATGGGATCGTCCGGATCGATGAAGTCGATCGTCGCTTGGCCCGTCGTTTTCTGGCGTTTCTCGACACCCGGGGATACTCGAGGCGTTCGATCTCCAGGAAAGCGTCGGCGGTTTCGGGCTTCTACGCGGATGGGGCGAGAAGGGCGGAGCTCGCAACGAATCCATTCGACGCTGTCTCCCGCCCCAAGCTCGATCGACCTCTGCCTCACGCTATTTCCAGCAGACAACTTGTCGGTGCCATCGACCGGTTGGATACCTCCGACCCCGTTGGAATTCGCGACGCGGCCATCATTGAAATGTTGTATGCGACTGGTCTCCGGATCTCGGAACTGGCCTCTCTCACGGTGAGCGATGTCGGGGGCGATACTCTGAGGGTCGTCGGAAAAGGGAACAAATCAAGGGTGGTTCCCCTGGGGGTTCCGGCACGCCGAGCGTTGGCGGAATACCTTGCTCGTGCCCGCCCCATTCTGGTTACAGACGATGTCGGGGAGGCACTCTGGGTGGGTGTCCGTGGTGGCGTTATGGACAGTCGAGGGCTCCGGAGGGTCGTCAGTCATCGGCTTGCTACCTTCCCGCACGCACTGCGTCATAGCTTTGCCACCCATCTTCTAGAAGGAGGCGCCGACCTCCGTGTCGTCCAGGATCTTCTCGGTCATACCGACCTCGCCACGACACAGATATACACTGCAGTAACCCGAGAACATCTCCGAGGAACCTATGACCGAAGCCATCCAAGAGCCTGACAAGAACGTTATCGACGCTCTGTGGGTCTCTTTCAAGGCAGACGGCGATGGAAACGTCCGGGAAAGATTGATCCTCCACTATTCGCCTCTGGTCAAATATGTCGCTGGGCGTGTCGGCGCAGGGTTGCCCCGTTCGGTGGATCAAAACGACCTTGCGTCGTATGGATTGTTCGGTCTGATCGATGCGATCGACAAGTTTGACCTCGAGCGCGGCTTCAAATTCGAGACTTATGCCATCAACCGTATCAAGGGAGCCATTCTTGACGAACTGCGGGCGCTTGACTGGGTACCCAGGTCGGTCCGATCCCGATCCCGGTTGATCGAAACCGGCATTACCGAACTCGAACATCGTCTTCAGAGAGCTCCCACAGAAGAAGAACTCGCCTTTCATCTTGAGATGACACTCGACGAATTGCAAAGCGCACTCGCCGAGATCGGCCGCACTGGAATTGCGGCACTCGACGAGTGCGCTTTGCAATTCGTCGAGTGTCATCTCAAGAT
>JBBKXI010000223.1:0-5588 GCA_037969415.1 Acidimicrobiia bacterium
TCCTCCCTTCAGGTAATCGGGACTACTGATCGGAGGGTGGCCTTCGCGGGCCACCCTCCGATCAGTAGTCCCGATTACCTGAAGGGAGGAACGTACATCAGACCGCCGTCGGTCCAAATGTTGTTCGGGCTGCCCTCAAGGCTGAGACCGAGCGCCGGTATGTTGGCGTCGTAGATCTCTTTGTAGTTACCAACCTGCTCAACGAGTTGAACAGCAAAGTCAGCGGGCAGGCCGAGACCGGCGGCAATCGCCGGGTCACCCTGACCGATGAAGTTGAGGATATTGGGGTCGTCCCCGCTGTAACTACCGATGTTGGTCGAGTCCAAACCGAATTCCCAGGCCTGAACTGTGGCCATCACGGCCCAATTGACAGCCTGCGCCCATTCGACGTCGCCATCTGCGACAACCGGTCCGAGCGGTTCCTTGGAGATAATTTCAGCCATGATGAACTGGTCTTCTCCACCTTCGGCCTCAATCGACGCCTTGAAAGACGCCAACTGTGAAGCATCCGAAGTCCACGCCTCGCATTGACCACCCTCATAGGCGGGTCGCAGCTGGGTGTTGTCTTCGAACACGACCGGGTTGAACGCTATCCCTCGGGCCGTCAGCACGCTGGTGAGGTTCAACTCAGTGGTTGTCCCCGACTGAACGCATATGTTCGCATTAGCCAGGTCTTCAAGGGTCGTGAAACCGGTGCTTGCTGGAACCATCATCGCCTGACCGTCGTAGAACGTGGGGAACAAGAAGGTTGCGCCTTCCTGGCCGTCACGGGTGGCGGTCCAAGTGGTGTTTCTCACCATCACGTCGATCTCGCCAGCCTGCAGGGCCGGGAAACGAGCTTCAGCCGTAAGCGGGAAGTACTCCACTTTGTTTGCATCGCCGAGAATCGCCGCAGCGATTACGCGACAGAAGTCGACGTCGAACCCGGTGTATTCGCCGGCGTCGTTAACAACACCGAAGCCGGGCAGGCCATCATTGGCGCCGCAGACAATCTGGTCTGCAGCTATAACGGCAGCAAGTTTGCCACCGGCTTGAGCTGGCGGTGCGTCGGTAGTGGTTTCAGTACCATCGCCTGCCGTCGTAGTCGTGTCGCCACCGTCTGATGTACATGCGGTGATAACGAGCGTCAAGGCGCCAATCAGCGCCAGGAGCTTGATTCTTTTCATATTTCCTCCGTATTTAGGGTTGCATGAGTCCGTGGACGCTTGCAACACATAAGGAGACCCTAGCCATTTGAACTCCCATGAGGCGAGCGAAACCTGCGCTGGGTTCGCTTGTGCGCCCCCGATGTTGATACCCTTCAGCCTTGGTTCGACTAGGAGGACCCTTAACAAATGACAACAAGAAAACGACTAATTGCGTTGTTCGCTGTTCTTGCTCTGGTACTTGCCGCTTGCGGTGGCGGTACCGACGAGACGACGACCACTGCAGGCGACAGTGGTGACACCACCACGACGGAGGCAATGTCGGACTTCACCGATCTCGGGGGCATCACAGTCACCGTTGGTGTGGAGAATGCTTACCTGCCCTTCAACTACATCCCACTCGGTGCGACCGAGGGAACGGGATGGGACTACGAGGCATGGGCCGCTATCTGTGAGCTATTGAACTGCACACCTGAGTTCGTGGAAGCCGGGTGGCCGCAGGTTATCGACCAGGTTGCCCAGGGCGACATCGATACAGCTGCCGATGGCATCTCGATCACCGATGAGCGCAAGGAAGTAGTCGACTACTCCAATGCGTACATGACCGTGACTCAGAAGTTCGTCGTCCAATTGGATGACGACCGCTATGCCACTGCCGAGGACCTGATCGATGACACTGACGCTACGATTGCCACCCAGGTTGGTACCACCAACTACGAGTTGGCGGCCGAACTTGTCGGCGAAGACCGGATTCAGGCCTTTGACTCATTCGGCTTGGCTATCCAGGCGCTGATTGCTGGCGATGTTGACGCAGTCATCATCGACGATGCCGCTGGACTTGGCTACATCGGAGAAAACTCCGAATCGATCAAGACCATCGAGACCCCGCTCCAGTCCGACCCACTTGGATTCATATTCCCTCTTGGTTCTGAACTTGTGGGCCCGGTCAACGAAGCTATCGCCGAGTTGGCCGCCAATGGAACCCTCGAGGAACTCGGTCGCAAGTACTTCGGTCCCGATTTTGATATCGGCTACGAAGACATCGAAGAAGTCGGCTAACTAGCCTCTTCACACCGATTAGTGGTGATGCGCCAGGTCGACGATCTGGCGCATCACTTTTCTAGGCAATGACAAATATCGATCCTGAACTAAAACCCGGAGAATTCGCGCCAACGGTCGGTGGCGCTTACAAATTCGACTCCTCAGAATTCCCATACTGGCTAGTAGCCATGCTCCTCATCATCGGCGCCATGGTCGCGGCGATCCTGTTCAGCCCGGAGTACCAAGAAGCCTTTGGACGAATTCTCCCGTGGCCGATCAGTTACACCCAGGGAATCGCCCTAACCCTTTATCTAACAGTGGGGGCGTTCGTTGTGGCGGTCGCCTTTGGTTTATTGCTCGGGCTCGCACGAACCAGCAAAAACACCTTTTCCCGCAATGCTGCTGCTCTATATATCGAGTTCGTCCGGGGCATCCCGATGTTGGTATTCATTTTCACAATTGCCCTCGTACTGGCTCCGGACTTTGCTGACGTAGTCAACATGGACAGCAGATCTATCTCCCAGGTATACCGGGTCGGTGCCGCTCTAGCACTCTTCTATGCCGCCTTCATCGCAGAGGTCTTTCGTGCGGGAATTCAATCGGTTCCCGCGACACAACGGGAGGCAGCAAAAGCCCTCGGGCTGACGGAACGCCAGGTCATGCGCAAAGTGGTATTGCCTCAGGCCGTTCGAAATATGCTTCCCGCGCTCGGTAACGACCTGATCTCGCTCATGAAGGACACATCTTTGGTTTCGGTGATGGCTGTTCGGGAGATCACACAAATGGCGAGGCTCTACTCGGGTTCTACGTTTCGTTTCCGGGAGTCGTTCTTCGTGCTAGTTGTTCTGTATGTCGTTCTTACCCTGATACTTAGCCTGATTCTGCAATGGTATGAAAAGAGGCTGGCCATTCCCGGAAATGTAGAGTCTTAGCCACTCATCCCTGGAGGATCGCCTCAACCCTCTCTGCGACGGATCCAGGATCCATGCCAGCCCACTCCATGACATCGCCGGGAGCGCCAAATGGAAGGAATCGGTCGGGGACGCCGATCGATGTCACGTTCTTAACCATGTTCGCGGACGTGAAAAGCTCCATGACCGCGGCGCCGAATCCACCTGCCACGACATTGTCCTCAAGAGTGACCACGTGTTTGGCCGTGGCAGCCCATTCCTTGATTCTGGGATCAAGTGGTTTGACCCATCGGGCGTTAACGACTCCGACGTTCACATCTCTCTGACGAAGATCGACTGCCACTTTCTCGGCAACTTCCACCATCCGCCCAACAGCGATCAAGATCACGTCATCGCCCTCGCTGAGGAGTTCAGCCTGTCCGATCGGAATCGGCTCCACGGGCAAGCTGGGGATGCTGGCAGCACCACCCTTGGGATATCGGATTGCTATTGGGCCATCGTGGTCAACCGCAGTTTCGATCATGGCGCAAAGCTCGGTCGCATCGGCGGGAGCGCCCACGACCATGTTTGGAATCATTCGCAGGTAGGAAAGATCGAAAACTCCATGATGCGACGGCCCGTCCGGGCCCGTGATTCCGGAGCGGTCGATTAGAAAAACCACCGGAAGATTGTGGAGGGCAACATCGGCGATGATTTGGTCGAACGCACGCTGGAGGAATGCCGAGTAAACCCCCACCACTGGCTTTTTCCCGGCCATGGCCATACCAGCAGCGAGGGTGACCGCGTGCTGCTCAGCAATCCCTGTGTCAAAGACCCGATCGGGGAATCGCTGCCACATCTGCTTCATCCCAGTGGTCGAAATCATCGCCGCCGAGATTCCCAATACGTCAGGACGCGTCGCCGCCGCCTCTGCGAGAGCGCGGCCAGCGACATCGGTTAGCTTCAACTCACTCTTGTGGGCTTTTCCTGTGACAACATCAAACGATCCCACGCCATGGAGTTTCTCCATCTCGTCTTCGATGGCAGGTTGATATCCGTTGCCCTTCTCGGTTACAACGTGAACCACCACCGGCTCGTCGTACTTCTTTGCCATTTCGAAGGTTTCCTCGAGAAGTTTGATGTCATGGCCGTCGATTCGCCCGGTGTATTTGAGACCTAACGAATCGAAGACCGTCGATGGCTCCAATATCTGCTTGATGGCTTCCTTAGTCCGGTTCGCCAACTCGTCGGCAGTCTCCCCAACCAACGGGACTCCCCTCAGGACCTTGCCCAGAGTTCTCTTGGCTTTCTCATACCGGGGGTCGAACCGATAGTGGGCGATGTTGGCCAGGGCGGCGAGGCCGCCGACCGTAGGGGCGTAGGAGCGTCCATTGTCGTTGAGGACGATGATCAGGTTTTTTGGACGAGCGACCGCTATGTGATTCAGAGCCTCATAGGCCATGCCCCCGGTGAGGGCTCCGTCACCGATTATGGCGATGGCATGCCCGGGGTAGTCGGCGAGAGCGTGGCCGAGCGCATAGCTGAGCGACGTTGAGGCGTGGCTGTTCTCAACGAAATCGTGACCAGATTCTTCACGACTGGGGTAACCCGAAAGACCGTTGGTGTGGCGGAGCGTGTCGAATTGGGCTTGGCGGCCGGTTACCAGTTTGTGAACGTATGCCTGATGGCCGACATCCCAGAACATCCGGTCATTAGGCGAGTCGAATGAGCGGTGGAGGGCCAGAGTGAGCTCGACAACCCCCAGATTCGGCGAGAGATGTCCTCCGGTGACGGAGACCTTCTCCAGGATGAACGACCGGATCTCGCCGGCGAGTTCCTCCAGTTGATCGTAAGAGAGAGCCGTGAGATCAGCAGGCTCAGAAATTTGCTCGAGGTACGACATAAGAACTGACTGAAGGGTAGTGCCCGCCTCTCGCTGTAGATCATCTCCACCGTTCTGTGAACCGTTTTTGCGGCCACGACACACTTTTGGTTCACAAAATGGATCCACGGGACAGGCCCCATCGTTCTGTGAACGGAATTTGTGGGGAGGACACCAATTTGGTTCACAGAACGGTTTTACGGGGCGAGAGGTAGCCGAACGGTGAAGGTTGAACCCGCACCGAGTTCGGAGGTGGCGGTAACGGTACCCCCGTGGGCTTCGACTGAATGTTTGACAATCGATAGACCGAGGCCTGTGCCGCCGGTGGTGCGCGACCGGGCGGCGTCGACCCGGTAGAAACGCTCGAATATCCGCTCTAGGTCGCGACCGGGAATCCCAGAACCGCTATCGGTTATCTCAGCTATTGCGGCACCCTCACCTTGCTTCAAAACGACTGAAACCGATCCGCCTGGAGACGTATAACCGACCGCATTGTCGATCAAGTTGCCAAAAACGATGGCGAGATCCCGCTGATTACCGAGTACAGACACTCTGGATAGATTCGATGAGATCTCCACACCCGCCTCCCCGGCTCGCTCCTCAAGCCGGGCCACTTCATCCCGTATCACC
>JBBKXI010000224.1:0-5327 GCA_037969415.1 Acidimicrobiia bacterium
CTATCAATCGCTCGGCGCGAACGTCCGCAAGCGACCACCGACCAAGGCTCTCGCCCTCGACAAAAAGCTCGGTTTGGGGGTCTTCGATCAAAATGACTGCGGGCACGCCCGGAGAGTCAAGTTCCGGAATCTTGACCTGTCCTTTGAATTTCACTTACAGAACCCCGATTCAGCATGTACCCCAAAGGTGCCTTTGCTCTTCATAACCTTCCCATTGTTCCAATGATTGTCAAGCGAAATTCAAAGATAGGCATCGAGCGGAGGACAGGAACAGACCAGATTTCGGTCGCCACCAACCCCATCTATTCGACCGACAGGCGGCCAATACTTATTGAATCGAAGTTCAGGCATGGGAAAAACAGCTGTTTCCCTGTCGTAAGGGTGGCTCCATTCTGATACCAGATCGACTGCTGTATGTGGGGCTGAAACCAAAGGGTTGTCATCACGGGGCCACTCGTCGTTGGCGACTCGGTCGATTTCTCCACTTATCGCAATCATCGCGTCACAAAATCGGTCGAGCTCTTCGAGAGTCTCCGACTCGGTAGGTTCGACCATCAGAGTGCCGACAACCGGGAAAGACAAAGTCGGAGCATGGAAGCCGTAGTCGGCTAGACGCTTGGCTACGTCTTCTGCTGAAACTCCGGTCCGGTTGGTGGTTTCGCGGAGATCGAGGATGCATTCATGGGCAACACGGCCGTTCGCACCGCTGTAGAGCACAGGGAAATAGGCGTCGAGCCGACGTGCGATGTAGTTTGCCGCCAGAATTGCCGTTTTTGTTGCCTGACGCAGGCCATCGGCACCCATAAGTCGAACATACGCATACGGAATCGGAAGAATTCCGGCCGAGCCGAACGGGGCTCCGGAGATAGGCCCTACCCCGGTCGCCGGGCCAGCCTCAGCGAGAAGGGGGTGATTGGGAAGAAATGGTGCGAGGTGCTCTTTCACGCCTATGGGCCCGACCCCGGGTCCACCCCCGCCATGGGGGATAGTGAAGGTCTTGTGAAGGTTGAGATGACTTACGTCCGCTCCAAACTCACCGGGTTTTGACAACCCGACTAGGGCGTTGAGATTGGCGCCGTCAACATAGACCTGCCCACCGTAGGAATGGACGAGGTCACAAAGGTCACGAATCCCGACTTCGAACACCCCGTGTGTCGACGGATAGGTGACCATGACACATGCGAGACGCCCGGCGTATTCCGAACAGCGTGCTTCGAGATCGGCGAGGTCGATATTGCCGGCAGAGTCAGTTTTCACCACGACGACGGTCATTCCGGCCATTACGGCTGACGCCGCATTTGTCCCATGTGCGGACGCTGGAATGAGACATACATCGCGTTCGCCTTCCCCTTTCGAGTTGTGAAAGGCACGGATGGCGAGGAGACCGGCAAGCTCCCCCTGCGAGCCGGCGTTGGGCTGAATTGATACCCGCTCATAACCCGTAGCCTCGGCCAGATAACCTTCAAGCTCACGGATCAGCATGAGATAGCCCTTCGCCTGGTCAACCGGGGCGTAGGGGTGTATCCCGGCAAACTCGTCCCAGGTGATAGGGATCATTTCGGTTGTGGCGTTGAGCTTCATCGTGCATGAACCCAGGGGAATCATGGTTCGGTCTAGAGCAAGATCGCGATCTGCCAGACGTCGCAGATAACGCAACATCGCGTGCTCGGAACGGTGCGAGCTGAAGACCGGGTGCGTCAGAAAGGGAGTCTCTCGCATCAATCCCTTCGGGATGCCTGATTCTGTCGTATCGAGGGACTCCTCAATCCCGAACCCGCGCAAGATCGCGGCGACAGTCGCATCAGTCGACTTTTCGTCAAATGCAACGCGGACGATGTCGCCATCGGAGATGCCGACATTGATGCCTTCGGCTAAAACGGCCTCTCTGATATTTTCGACGGGGACGTCCACCCTCACGGACAAAGTGTCAAACCACGTGTCGTTGACCAAGTCGAATCCGGCGGCCCGCAATGAACCGGCGAATTTGGAGGCCATTCGGTGCACCTCACTCGCGATGTTTGCCAGGCCATCGGGACCGTGCCAGCAGGCATAAAGGCCTGCCATTACCGCAAGCAAGACCTGTGCGGTACAGACGTTTGACGTCGCTTTCTCCCGACGAATGTGCTGTTCTCGGGTTTGTAATGCCAATCGATAGGCCATTGCGCCTCGTGCGTCGGTGGCTACGCCGACCAAACGGCCGGGGAGGCTTCGCACCATCGAGTCACGAGTGGCAATAAAACCGGCATGTGGCCCCCCATAACCCAGCGGTACCCCGAAGCGCTGGGCGCTTCCGACAACTATGTCCGCACCCCACTCTCCCGGTGGGGATAAAAGCGTCAGCGCCAATAGGTCGGTGGCCACGGCCACGATTGCACCACCATCCTTCATCCTTTGAACAAGATCACTCTGGTCGGACACCTGACCCGACGATCCTGGGTACTGGAGGAGGACGCCGAAAGCCTCCTCAGGATTGGATTCATCCGACAAATGCTCGATTCGGACGCCAACTGCTTCGGCCCTGGTTCGAACAACCGCAACGGTAGACGGATGGCAGTCCGGGTCGATATAGAAAACACTGCGCTCAGATCGACCGACCCGGCGACACATCGCCATTGCTTCGGCGGCGGCAGTGGGCTCATCCAGGAGCGAAGCGTTGGCAACCTCCAACCCGGTGAGATCGATGACAACGGTCTGGAAGTTGAGTAAGGCTTCGAGACGCCCTTGCGAGATTTCTGGTTGGTAAGGGGTGTAGGCGGTATACCACGCTGGATTCTCCAAAACATTGCGTTGAATCACCGGTGGGACGATCGTGTCGTAGTAGCCGAGTCCGATCAACGAAGGCACAACCTGATTGAGGTCGGCTATTTCACGCAGACGATCAACCACTTCAAGCTCGCTGAGGGCGGGCGGAAGATCGAGGCTCTCCTCCCGGATCGGGGCAGGGATAGTTTGGTCGATCAACTCGTCGAGGGAAGAGACTCCGACAGTGGCCACCATCTTCGCCACATCGTCTGAGCTAAGGCCGATATGGCGATGGGCAAACAACTCGTTGGGGTTGGGCATCTAAATCCTTTTTGGCTGCCCTCCCACTGTCAGCATCACCCTTCAGCGTTGCCTCGTCCGAACGGTCCAAGCGCCTGAGAGATTGTGGAGGATTTGCCCCTTCGGCGTCCCTTCTGGGACTCTCCCGTTCGACTTCGTAAGCCAGACCATCTTATCGGTTCGACGCGGTAACTGACAAGGTTTACCGCGACGGGGGAAGACTCACGACGACGACCGGTAGGCGGGCGTTCTCGAGCATATATGAGACCCGATGGCCATAAAATGGACGATTCGTGATCGATCGGGTGCTCGTTCCCAGGACGAGAAGATCAAAAGTACCGGAATTGGCAAAGGCAACGATCTCTTCCTCAGCGTTAGGAGCAACCCTCACACCAGTTTCGACGACCACACCCAGTCTTTCGCCGAAAGCGGCCGCTGTGCCCACCATCTCCTGCCCCGCCCGAATCGAATCCTCGATAGCGGCGCTATTGAGCATCATCCCCTGACCCTCGGGTCGGTTGACCACATGTAGGGCAAAGGTGCGGGCGCCCGCAACTTTGGCAACCGAATATGCGAACTCTTCTGCAACTCGAGTTGAACGGGTCGCGGCGACCGGGACGAGAACTCGTTGCGGTAGCTCCGGGGTGACGTCCCCCTCATGGGGAAACCGGACAACGACCGTTGGCTTGTCGATTCGCGCCAGCACCCGGTCAATAACCGAATTGAAAGTCGAGTCCTTACTCTCGGTGGCCCCCATCACCACCAGGTCATATCCGAGAGATGCTTCTTTGGCGATGGCCGTCGCTGGATCGCGCGCCAATCTGCGAACCGGACGAGCACCCGGGATGTGATCGAGCACGCCTGTCTCGTCGCCAGCTTCGCCTTCCCGCCTCCTCAGCAGCCGTCCCAGAACCCCGCTCCGGGCACGGTCAACTACCAGCACAGTGACATCCGCATCGGGAAATACACCTGCAACCAACTGGGCTGCATACATGATGTTGGGGCCACCCCGGGTGGAAATCAGAATGCGTTTCGAACCAAGTATCTCGGACGTCTCCCTGAGGGCCTCGGCCTCGAGCCTCGCGGCTTCCTCATGAGGGATAGACCAGCCACGAACAACCGTTCGAAGCATCTGGGGGGCGACAATCGAGGTCACGATGGCTGCCAGAACCATGACCGTGTAGCCGGTCTCAGATACGACTCCCAGATTCAAACCGACTATCGCCACCACGATACCCATAGCCCCCAGCGCAGAGAGTCCGGAGCCCAACGCCAGCGCTTCACGCCCCCTGATCTTCCCGAACCAACCACCAATAAAGGTTCCCGTAATCTTGGCAACGATGGCGAGCACGATCAGCCCCACGGTCCACCAAACCGCCTCCGCCGTATTGAGCAGCCCGATATCAACCCTTAGACCGGAAAACGCAAAAAAGATCGGGGCGAAGAATGCGGCTGTCACAGTTTCGAGGACGGTGCGGACCTCGGGCAACTGATGTCTCAGCCCGGCGACGACTATTCCCATGACGAATGCTCCCAGGATTGCTTCGAGCCGGAGAGCCTGGGTTGTCAGCCCGCCAAGGAGAGCAGCGGCGAGAGTGATGGAAAGTGCTGCGGTGACTGACGACCCTTTCGCCATCACAAATCGGAACACTCGGTCAAGAACCCAACGCGCGAGGGTGCCCGCCAGGATCACAAAAATTATCAGTCCGATAAACGATCTCCCCAGCTGACCGGGGTTGAATCCATCCAGGGCGATGCCTGACAACGCAGCAAGTATGAGCCAGCCGACGGTGTCCATGGTCATCCCGGCGGCGAGGGTCACCTGTCCAAAATTGCGACGAAGATAGCCAAGTTCCTGGAGGATCTTGGCCACGACCGGCAGAGCACTCACGGAGAGAGCGAGAGCGAAGAATCCGGCAAAGACGCCACGCTCCGCCCCAATCCCATCCATGCCCGGGCCGACGAAGGTATCGGGAACAACAAAACCGAGGGCGGTAAATAGTACGAGGGGAAGAATCAGGGCGCCTGCAGAGACCGAGAGAGCCGCGGTGCGGTACCGAGAGATGATCCCGAGATCGGTCTCGAAGCCGATAACGACGAGAAGCATGATTACACCAAGCCATGCCAGCCCGAACATCACTGAACGAACTGTGGGTTCTGCAAACACCCACTCAAATGAACCTGGTGCGAGTCGGCCGAACACGGTCGGGCCCAACAGAACTCCGGCGATCAACTCCCCGACGACAGGCGGCTGCCCGATGCTCTTCATTACCCAACCCATCAGT
>JBBKXI010000225.1:0-3699 GCA_037969415.1 Acidimicrobiia bacterium
CGTCATCCACGAACGAGGCTTCGCCCTCTACAAGCACCCCGACCACGGCCGGATCAGATTCCGAAAACCCAACAACGTCGATCCAGACGAAACCGTCGAGGTAGGCCGAAAATCGGAGGGGTGAGTTTCCCCGATCACCCCGGACCACGTCGAGCCCAACACTTCAAACAACCGGAGGGGTCTAAACCCCCACCCTCGTCATCGCCCCTATTCGGGCCGATGCCACTCCTCCAACATGGAGGGAGAGAAAACCATCTAAAAAGACGGACAACCGTCCATTTAACTGCGTCTAACGACCAATCTCAGGGGGCCGATTCTCACACTGCCGCAAACCAGCCCATCGCACCGCGATCGGCCAGCCAGTGTTGGTGGGGATGGAACATGTATCGACCCACGGTGGGAAGTGTGAATTCGATCATGACGCGTTGGCCCTGGCCGAGGATGATGGTGTCTTCCCGGAATGCAGGACTCTCCCCCATACCGGCCGGGTAGACATCGAAGGTCTGGGCATGGAGATGGAAGGACGCCACCGACTCGTACTCCAGCATGTTGACGACATATGCCCTGACCGGTTCACCGACAGGAATCTTGATCGGATATTGGTGATAGAACCCGGCGATACCATTCCAAGCGACTATCCCGTTGCGGCCGATTGACTCGTTGGAGAAGCCCGACAGGAGGAGCGCTACCTCGGTGGCGGGCGGACGCCCACCGGGGGGATCAACAATCATCATTCCGTAAAGACCACGGGAGACATGCTCTGCCAACGGTGCGGTATGACAGTGGTAGGGATGGACACCGGCGGGGCCGGCCTCAATCTCATAAGTCGTCGAACCACCAGCAGGCACCGGCTCCCACCCGTCGTGCTCGGGACGATGGGCGCCATGAAAATGCAGACTATGGGGGTGACCCGTGTGGTTTTCGAAGTGGATCTGGAGCAAATCACCTTCGGTGGCCCGGATCATCGGGGCGGGGACCGTGCCGTTGTAGGTCCATGCCTCAAAATGAACTCCGGCTCCTACCTCGAGCAGTCGGTCCTCGACCGCAATCTCGATATCTCTGGTGGTGCCTGGCGGCATTCCGTCACGTTCTGGTGGAAATGTGGCAGCGTCGAGAGCGGTGGCGGCAATGCCGGGAGGTGGCCCCAATCCATGGCCGTAAACGCTGGCGAGAACATCCTCGCCAACAACCATGTGATCGCCGGCCCCAACTCCGTACTCATCGTGCGTAGTGGCCTCGGCCGTCTCTACATGCTGGACGGTGTGACCGATGACGGACCCACCTAAGAAGACCGCCCCACCAAGACCGACCTTTTTGAGTAAATCGCGACGGGATACACCTTCAGCCATGTGTCCTAGGCAATACCACCGATAAATAACCCGAGCACCAGGAACAGGACATATACGCCCATACCCCCGGCCAGCAGGGTCCATCGATAGGCCGAGGGCAATTGGCTCTTACCAAATATGTAGTAGGCGATTACGCCGAGGAACGGAATCACCAGGATCGCGAACATCCATCCAATCCCGGCTCCCTGGCTCAGATCGTCACGTTTCATGATTTCCCATAGGGCAATCACCACCCATGCGGCGTAGAGCGCAAGAGGCAACACATATGCATATAAGCCGAGGAAGCCTCCGATGACCGAGGCGAATGTCACACCCATGATGTTGAACCCTTTCTGTTGAGTGACTTCGAGATCTGATGGCATTGGTGGAACCTCAATCGTGTCGAGGTTTGGTTTAGCTGATGCGTAAACATTGACAGCAGGCAGCACCTCGGCGTCGGCGCCACCGGGCATCTGCTCCTGCGGTTCCGGGTGAGGCATGTCGCCATAGAACACTTCAGGATCGAGATCGAGGTTGGCCTCAACCAAACGTCCGAACAGCGAGCTCAGCGGTCCCAACGCAAAACTGGAGGGAAACCTGAGCCCTGAACAGGGCTGTCTGAACTGAAGAGGTGCGGGCATCGAAGTTCTGAATTCATTACCCGCAAAGCAGTTTCCATCCTGGGAGGGACCGGCCATGGTTAAGTCTGCAAGGCCAGACCCGGTGACTACGTTGCCCTGGATTGTGTTGTCGCCAGCCATCCACACGTTCTTGTCAATATTCGGATGGAGGAATATTCCACTCATACGATGGTTTAAGACCCGATTCCGGACGACGGTCGAGTTCTCTGCTCCGGCGACGACGATGCCGTTCCCCTGAACAATATATTGAGCAGCATGATGCGGGAAGGGGACCGAACCGTTGTCGTGCACCAGATTGCCCGCGATCACGACGTTTTCCACCGGTGGGAGCAGCTCTCCGTCCCAGGAGTTGGGAGCGATGCCGGCACCGTTATAGCGAAACACGTTTCGAACGAGAAACAGCTCAGTTGAAGCATTCGACCCGGAATAGCCCAAGCCGCTGTATTCACCTACGGAATCGGAGATGACCGCGTTGCACGGGTTGCACTGCCCGATGTAGAAGGCGGCGTCAGGTGAACCAGTTCCATATGAATGCTCGAAAAGGCCGTCCCCGGAGTCGAACGAATAAATTCCGTAGTCACCGTTGTTGACCGCGGTGAGATAGGAACCCCGATACCCGCGAACCCCGGTCCAGAAAAACCCATTGATCTTGTAGTTCATGGCTGTCATGTTCTCGACGACAACCCCATCTGCGAAGAGGACCTCTACCCCATTCGACCGTTCAAATTCGCCGTCGAGGACTACCTCGTTGCGGTCGACGCCACGGATAGTCAATCCAGGGGTGGTGACGTTCACTGTCTCCTTGTAAACGCCGCGGTCTACCAGGACGAGATCGCCCGGACCCGCAGCATCTACGGCGCTTTGGATCGTTGGGAAGTCGGCCGGAACGTTGCGCGTGGTGCCCGACCACTTCGATGGCGAGTCGGTGGAGGTGTCCCCAATTGCTGCCGCCGATGGGTTTCCATTGGGTGGGCCAGCGCAGGCGGTCAAGAAGATTGCTCCAACCGCGATTGGCACCAGCCAACGACGCATTAGGTGCCGTCGCCGACAATCAACGTCGCTGCCATTCCGGAACCCTGCGCGTTTCCATGGAATGTGCAGAAGAATAAGTATGTGCCCGGTTGGTCATACTTGAGGATCGCCGAATCGCCCTCGAGCATGTCGAGGCTCCCGAAGACATCCTCCGTCGACCAGGATTCATCGCTGGCTACCGCGTTGTGTGGGTTTCGCCCGCCATTGACGTAGTCGACGGAACCGCCGACTGGAATCCGGATCTCGGTGAATTCGAAGCGGTTGTCGAACATCTGCAGGATTACATCAGTTCCCTCCAGGACAGTTGCTTCCGGCTCGTCTCCACCGCAGGACACCAAAGCGAGGGCGAGCATGAGCCCGAGGACTGCAATACCCCGTTTCAACTCTTGTCGGCTCCACCGAACAGACCCTTGAACCACGCCCACAAAGAGGCAAAGAACAGGGAGAGTCCTTTTACTTCGGTGGCCTTGATCTCCTGGGCGGCTTCTACTGAGCCAGCGGCAAGCTTGCCTTCGAGACAATCGACAAACTCAACGATGAGGCGTTTCGAAATCTCACTGATCAAACCGGTGCGCCCGAATTGGGCTGCCGGGCCAGAAAGTGTCAGATCAGCATCGATTTCTACCAACGAGCCCCCATCGGCAGGAGAAATCTTGTAGTCGAGTTTTACTTGACCGCGCGACCCACCTCTCTTATCC
>JBBKXI010000226.1:0-12028 GCA_037969415.1 Acidimicrobiia bacterium
TGGATGCGGCGAGGTCGAGACGCCGTTTCATCCCTCCGGAGTAGGTCTTGGCTTGACGGTCTGCGGCATGGGTGAGCCCTATCTTTTCCAGAACATCGTCAGCCCTCTTCTTGGTCTCGTCGGGACTCAAGTTGTACAGGCGCCCCACCATCTCGACGTTTTCTCGCCCAGTTTGATACCCATCGACAGCAGCGAATTGGCCGCCCAGCCCAATTCGGTTTCGCACCGCCATCGGATCTTCCCTTACGTCGATGCCGGCGACCCGGGCGATACCCGAGGTCGGCTTCGACAGCGTGGCAAGGATCCTGATTAGCGTGGTTTTACCGGCACCGTTTGGTCCGAGCAAGCCGTAGACAATTCCGGGTTCGAAGCTGATCGATACCCCTTCAAGGGCGTGAACATCACCGAAATATTTGGTGACATTTTGGGTTTCAACTGCAAGCAATCTGGCCATCCTTTTCGCATTTGCCCATGGGCGAACCGCCAATAATACGACGGTCTTTTGCTATCAAGGCGCACCGATGGGAGACGGACCCGGTCCCCGGTCCCACACACCTGGTGGACTACTCGCCTCTAAAGGGTTACACGGTTGGCGTGGAATGCCTCCGCATAGCCGTCTCTGGCGAGACACTCCATTCCCCGGATCCGCATCAAACCGGTGAACATCTCGCGGTGATACCAGGGTTTCTCTTGCTGACTTTCGAAGTGAAGCGCGAGGTGGTCGACCTTGGCTGTCGCCTCCTCGGTGGTCATGGGGTGGTAGATCGTCGGAGTGCCGAGATCTCCTTCCAGCTTGGGGATCTCATACTCGAGGATCATCTGGGTGCGAAAGATTTGATGGCTTAATTCGCCGATGAATCGGTGATCTTGATGTCGGTCACCGATGTGCGGGGTAATAACCAGGTCGGCATCGATGCCTGATCCGGCCTCCCGGATGAACTCTTTCGTTTCGACTGGATGGGAGTACGGGAGCATTCCGTCGCTCAGGTGACCAAAGACCAGTTCTACCCTGTCGCCGAGTAGGTTTCCGGCACTGGCCACCGCCTCTTCCTCCCGGACTCCGCTCCCCGCCGCGATAACGAACAGAAAGTGACAGTCGGGATTATTCCGAGCGAGTGACGCGACAAGGCCGGCGGCTCCTATTTCAATGTCGTCAGCATGGGCCCCAATGCACACGACGGCTCGGAGGGCCCGGTCGAATTGAACTCCGATCATCGGGCGTGACCGTTCCTCCACAGAACCCATGGAGCGTTTACTTGTTTGTATAGGCCGTCGAGGTAGGTCTGCTCTTTGAATGTATCCATGGGCGACCAGAAGCCGTCGAAACGATGTGCATAAAGCTTTTTCTGGGGGATGAGTCGCTGAAAGGCACCCGCCACCAGGTCTTCCCTCGGTTCTATGTAGTCGAAGATTTCCCGTCGGAAGATGAAAAACCCCGCGTTGATCCACAAATCTTCTTCGGCGATGGGCCCCAGGCTGACAGCGCTGTCGCCCTCTAGATGGGCAACGTGATAAGACTGAGGTGGTCTGACAGCGAGGAACCCGCCAACCCGGTTCGAATCGGTAAATTTCTGCAAATAGCTATCGAGATCGAGATCGGTGACTCCGTCGGCATAGTTCGCAAAGAACAATTCGTCGTCACCGATGTGGTCTTTGACCCGTCGGAGTCGTTCGCCGATCTCTGAGACAAATCCGGTGTCGACGAACGTGATGGTCCAGTCGTCGATGTCGGTGCCGAGCATGACACGCTCCGAACCGTTCTTCAGGACAAAATCATTGGATATCGCCTCCTCATAGTCGAGGAAGTAGCGCTTGATCGCTTCCGCCCCGTATCCGAGGCAAATTATGAATTCCTTGTGGCCAAAGTGGGCGTAGTACTTCATCACGTGCCACAGGATCGGACGATTTCCCACGGGTACCATCGGTTTTGGGACCGAGTTGTTTGCGTCACGGATTCTCATCCCCTCGCCGCCGCAGAAGAGAACTACCTTCACGATGCGGCCTCGTGGATGGTTGCCTCAGGGATCGGAACTATGAACCTTCCGCCCCACTCGGAGATATAAGACAGTTGGCCCATGAGCTCTTCTTTGATATTCCAAGGGAGGAGCAGGAGATAGTCTGGCTTGGTCTCTTTGATCTTCTCCGGACCGAAAATGGGTATGTGAGTGCCCGGCGTGTACCTGCCGTGCTTGTAGGGGTTGAGGTCACAAGCGAAGTCGATGAAATCGGTTCCGATTCCGCAGTAGTTGAGCAATGTGTTGCCCTTACCGGCCGCTCCATAAATGGCGATAGTCGCACCATCCTCTTTGGCGCGGATAAGAAGACTGAGAAGTTTCCGTTTTGTCGCTTCTACCTTCGCTCCGAACTCCCGGTAGACGTTCGGTGAAAAGAGTCCGAACTCTCGCTCTCGCTCCAAGAGGCCGGAAACGGCATCCGACACGGGGCGGTTAAACGAAGCAGGTTGGACGAACAGTCGGAGTGACCCACCGTGGGTCCAGAGTTCCTCAACGTCGAAAACCTGGAGTCCGTGAGCGGCCATGATCTGCTGTGTCGACCCGAGGGAAAGATAAGACCAATGTTCGTGGTAGATCGTGTCGAATTGGTTGCCTTCGATCAATCGGAGCAGGTGGGGAAATTCAAAGGTGGCAACACCGTTGTCAGCTAGCACTTCATGAATGCCCTCGACAAACTGGTTGATCCGGGGCGTGTGGGCCAAGACGTTGTTAGCGACTATGACGTCGGCGGAGTAGCCCTCGCCGCTCATCTTCCTGGCCAGCGTTTCGTCAAAGAACTCGACAATCGATGGGATACCATTGTCGGCGGCCACCCGGGCGACGTTGGCGGACGGCTCGATTCCGATGATTTCCATCCCGTGTTTTTGGAAGTACTGGAGGAGATAGCCATCATTGCTGGCGATCTCCATGACCCGGGTTTTGGTGCTCAGACCGAATCTGGGAACCATCATTTCAACGTACTCGCGAGCATGATCGAGCCACGCCGAGGAGAACGACGAGTAATAGGCGTAGTCGTCGAAAATCTCCTCGGGGGGTACGTATTCACCGATCTGGGCAAGGTGGCAGTTGGGACAAACTCTCACGTGCAGCGGGTAAAACGACTCCGGGCTATCCAACTGATCGGCAGTCAGGAAGGTCTCACACAATGGGTGCATGCCGAGATCGACCATGTCGATTTCGAGGTGGTGTTCGCAGAATCTACAGGTGGCTAGGCCCATATTTCCCGCCCCGCGCCCACATTTTTCGACAAAGTCGCACGACGACGACGTCAGTCAAGATCGACATTTCCGGAGACCCCCAGTCCCATCCCAAGCTCCCGAGCTCAGGTCACATTCTAAATCGGGGTCCCACGAAATCAAGGGCCGAAAACTCAACCATGTTCAGGGTCGAGTTGCGTTCAGATGCGTCGCTCCGCAGCTAACTCGAACAATCTCACCGCACCACTCCCGAGGACACGAAATCGATCATCCTGGGTCTGACCCCGGACCCACCGAATGTAGATCTGTTGGAGAACGACGGCGAGCTTCCAGGTCCCGAAAACCAAATACCACTCGATCTCGGCAAGGTCACGCCCGGTTTGGCTGGCATATCGAGCAATAGCTTCAGGCCGACCCAGCCATCCCTCCACTTCGGTCGGCATCGGGTTGAGTGTCGACGGGGCTTCTCCCGGTTCGTACCACGTGGCGAGGAGCGTCCCCAGATCGGCGAGAGGGTCGCCTCTGGTGGCCATGTCCCAGTCATACACTGCGACTGCCTGCCCAGGGTCATCGGGGGAAACTGCCATGTTGTCCAGGCGCCAATCATTGTGGATGAGGGTCGACGGCCCAGATGGCGGCAGGTTCGCACTGAGCCACACCCCGACCTCGTCGGCGATCGGGTTGGGTTCGTCTCTCGATCGCCTCCACCGTTCTGCCCATCCGGCAACCTGGCGTTCCAAAAAACCGTCTGGATGGCCGAGGTCGTCGAGTCCACAGTCCTCAGGATCGACCGCATGCAGGGCAGCCAGTGTGTCGACCACCACCGTTGAAAGGGCTCTGTTGGCGTCCACATCGCGACCGCCTCCGAAAAGGTCCGGTACTTGGTCCTTCACGACAATGCCTGATCGCCGCTCCATGACGAAAAACCCGGCGCCAATGACGGACTCGTCACCACAATATGTGATCGCTCGAGGGGCCAGCGGGTATGACTTCCAGAGTCGGGACAAAACCCGATACTCACGGGACATGTCGTGACTGCCCGAAGCGAGCGGACCGAGTGGGGGCCGTCTCAGCACCAATTCCACGCCGTTGGGGTAGGTCAACAGATATGTCAGGTTCGCCCGCCCGTTAGAGAATTGCTCAACATGGGGTCTCCCGGTCGGGAGTGCGGGTTCGGCGTCTGCCCAGTTTTGATAACGGGCAATATCAAACTTCTCATCGTCACGAACCGGGATCACGTCGCTCACGCCGTGGAACAGTAGTGGTATATCCTGCACCTATGACCACACCCTTTGAGATCTCAGACCGCCTGTGCGAAGACATTTCCGACATCATCCCGGTTGCCGCCACCTACTTCGGGGTTCCCGGCCGTGACCATTTGTGGGGTGATTTCTCTCCCACCGGACAAGCGGCGTTGGCCGACCTCTCCTCCCGGTACATCGCCGAGTTCGCACCCCATCTCGATCATCCTGAGGAAAAACAGCGTCTCGCTTCGCGCGCCATAACGGCTGACTTACAGGAGAACGTTGACCGTTACGAGGCGGGGGAGCACCTGATCGCCATGAACCACATTTTTTCGCCGCCACAAATAGCGCGCGACGTTTTTGATGTTATGGATCCGTCGGATGAGAAAACCTGGCAGGCCATTGTTACCCGTCTCGAGACCATGTCCGAACCGCTGAGCGGTTATCGCGAATGTCTTCAGGCCGGACTCGATTCTGGCCAGGTGGTGGCGAAGCGCCAGGTGGAGTCAGTCATCGAACAATGCCGCTCCCTGGCCTCCGATGAGTCGAGATTCCTGAAGTACGTAGCGATGGCAGATGATTTGAATCGCGACGTCGAACAAACTACGAAAGCCGTTGAAAGTACCCGACGTGCCTACGGACTGCTGGCCGACTGGTTGGAGACCGAATATCTCCCCAATGCAAACGAAGCCGATGCAGTAGGTCGTGAGCGTTATCTCCGGGCGACAGAGTACTTTCTGGGCATCGGGATCGAACTCGATGAGACTTATGAATGGGGTTGGAGCGAAGTTCATCGCCTTCGCTCTGAGATGAAGAGAACGGCCGCTGAGATCGATCCTGACAAGTCGATCGCAGAGGTGATCGAAATGCTCGATACTGACCCAGAGCGGATGGCACCCAGTCATGAGGCTTTTGCCGAGTTCGTCGAGGGCATCCAGGCCGAGGCGGTGGATCAGCTATCGGGCGAGCATTTTGATGTTCCAACCGAGTTGCGGAAAGTCACCGTGAATATTGCTCCCGGGGATGGTGCCCTTGGGGCCTGGTATCACGGGCCATCCGAAGACATGAGTCGGCCAGGATCGATCTGGTACGCCCCGGGTTCGAGGACCGCCATTCCGGTATGGCAAGAAGTTTCAACCGCCTACCACGAGGGTTTCCCGGGACATCATCTCCAGGTAGGAATCGGTGTCATGCTCCGCGATGAGGTCTCGCGTTATCACCGGCTGTTCATGTGGAAGTCTGGAGCCGGTGAGGGCTGGGCCCTCTACGCAGAACGGCTCATGGAGGAGCTTGGCTACTTTGCCAATGCCGAGTATCGGTTGGGCTTGTACGCCAGCCAGCTGTTCCGGGCGACGCGGGTGGTGGTCGATATTGGCACGCAATTGGGTCTGGCAATCCCCGACGATGCACCGCTTCATCCGGGTGAGGTATGGGACCACGATATCGCTGTCGACTACATGGAAAAGGTGGGATTACAAGAACGGGATGTGGCCGAATCTGAGGTGAAACGGTATCTCGGTTGGTACGGGCAGGCCATTTCCTACAAGGTCGGCGAGCGCGAGATCCTCAAAATGAGAGAGGAGCGGATGGTCAGAGACGGTGTCGACTTCGATGTCAAGGAGTTCCACAAAGATCTGCTCCGTGTGGGAGCCATCCGACTAGACCAGGTACGGGAGTACGTGCTTGCCTGAGTCGAGGTTCGAGGTTGCGTTGGCTATCGCTTGCAGTCGAACTTGAGTAGCGAGGGAAAAGGGTTGACAGCCTTGCCGTTGACGTAAATGCCGAAGTGGAGATGAGGCGACGTCCCGGCGGCGTTGCCCGTCGTGCCGACGTAGCCGATTACCTCTCCTGCGGCCACCTGGCGACTCTTGCCCGCGAAGCTGTCCATGTGACTTCCGAGGTAGCGCACCCCGTCGACACCGGTGAGATTGAACTGGTTGCCGCCGACCGATCCGGCGATAAATTGAATGGTGCCTGCGACAGGCGCGACAACTGGTGTTCCCCTCGCTGCGAACAGGTCGTTTCCTTCGTGGTAGCGACTCGCACCACGAGGAAACCCCCAGTCATTGAAGAAACTCGCCTTGCCAACCGGACAAGCCCAGGCCGACCCGGTCGGAACCTGGAGAACTTGCCCGACACGGATTACGTTCGCGTTCGACAGATTGTTCATGCTTACCAAAGTGGAAATACTGGTGCTGTGGGCGAATGCAATATCTCCCAAACGATCGCCGGACTTCACCGTGTAGTTGCCACTGCTTGCGCCACCCGACGCGATGAACCCTGGCCGGTTGAGGAAGAGCCGTGTGCCGGTGTAGATGGTGCTGCCAACGATGCCGTTGGAGTCGCGGATATTTGCACCTGACACACCCTTGTATTTAGCTGCGATCGAGTCGATAGTGTCGCCCTTCTTGACGACGTGAAAATCGTTTGGGCCTGCCGATGAACTACCTGACGACGAGCCGGTTTCGCCTGAGTTCGAACCCTGCTCGGTGTTCGAAGAGCCACCGGGTACGGTCAGCTCCTGTCCGATGCGAATCAGATCGGGGTTCTTCAAACCGTTGGCCTCGGCGAGATGCTTGCCGGAAATCCCATAGGCGGATGCAATCCTGTTGATGGTCTCACCGCGAGTGACAACGTGAACGATATCGGGTGATCCACCCTGGCCGGGGATGACGATGACCTGTCCCGGATAGATGAGATTCGGATTGGCCAGGTCATTGGCCTTGATCAGGTCGGCGAGCGAGACGCCATTCTCCCTGGCGATCTTTTGGAGGGAGTCACCTTTTTCCACGGTGTAGTCAAGGGAAAATAGTCCAACGAGCAATACGAGGACAGAGCCGACGATCACAGCTCGGACGCGACGATTTTTTGGCATTGAAGGTTCAGCTCCTTCAGCCCCTGATCCGATCCGCATAAGAAGCCTAACGGCAGAAGGTGCCCACTTCTAGAGGTAATTTCTAATTACTTCCTGGCGAATTGATCGAGAGCAACCGTATCTGGTTAGTTGGAGTCGAATTCCTGTCGTCTGTTGTCACGGATCCGGCGCAAGTTATCTCGTCCAAAACCGGGATCGGCAACGAACATTCATTGACACCACAAAAGAGGGATTATGAAACTCCGAGAGCAGCGATGGGTAGACCGCCCGATCGAACAGGTATTTGAATACACCGCCGATTTCACGAATATCGAGAATTGGGACCCGGGTGTCAAGTCGTCGTCCAAAGTCGGAAACGACCCGGTTGCTGTCGGAACCAAATATGAGCTAGACGTCACATTTGGATCATCGACCATCCCGATGATCTACGAGATCACAGACTACGAAGCACCAAACCGGGTTGTCCTTGTGGGCGTCGGTGAAAAGCTGACAGCCGTAGATGAGATCATCTTCACAACCAAGGACAATCTGACTCACATCGAGTACACAGCTGATCTCACATTTGGTGGACTTATCAGATACGTGGTTCCGTTCATGTCCTCCAAGCTCAAGAAGGTCGGAACCGACGCCCTGGATGGCCTTGAGGTAGCCCTCAGCCGATGAGCAAATTGATCGTCGCGGGATTCACCAACGCTGGCTACAGAATCCATTCACGAGCCTTCGAACCGCTTCTCGATGACATGACTGGCAAGACTGTGGTCGTCACCGGAGCTTCCGGCGGCCTTGGACTGGCTGCCTCCCAAGCAATGTCGGACCTAGGTGCGCGGCTGATCCTTGTTGGGCGCGACGAAGCCAAACTTCGTCGGGCTTCACAGAAAATGTCCAGTGAGGTCCGAACCAAGAGATTCGACTTGAGCCTTCTAAAAGAAGTCAAAGCATTGGCGATGGAGCTTCTCGAGGAGGAGCCCCGTGTAGATGTCCTAGTGAACAACGTCGGGGTCCTGCTCCCAGAGCGGCAGGTGACTTCAGAGGGCCTCGAGATGAGTTTTGCCACCAACCTTGGCGGTCACTTCGTTCTCACCAACCTCCTCATTCCGCGCCTGATTGAATCTGGCGAGAGTCGGATCATCAATGTCTCGTCGGGCGGAATGTATTCAACACGGTGCCGCCCCGACGACCTTCAATTCCAAGATTCCGAATACTCGGGTACTGCCGCTTACGCACGAACCAAACGAGGGCAGGTGATTTTGACCGAGATGTGGGCAGAACGGCTCAGAGGGACTGAGGTTATGGTCGATTCGATGCACCCCGGTTGGGCCAAGACTCCGGGTATCGAGCAGTCCTTGCCAGCCTTCAACAAATTGATGAAGCCGTTTCTTCGAACACCGGAACAAGGGGCTGACACCATCGTTTGGCTCGCCGCAGCGAAGACTCCTTCAGGACAATCCGGAACATTCTGGTTTGACAGACGACCTGCGCTAACCCATCTTTCAGAAAAAACCGTTGAGAGCTCAGAGGACCGAAAAGACCTCTGGAAGGCATTGGTCGAGTTAACCGAAACAGACCTTCCCGATTTACCTACCGGAACCAAACCTCCGAAGCTGTCATCCCCAGGCAGTGTCTGATTCTGGTGCTATGGGACGTCTCGTTGACTGCATTTTGCGAAAAGTGGGATCCCTGTTGATTACAAGAAGAGCTAGCAACAATCGATGCCGCAATTGCGTTGAAAAGCATCGGAGTCTTGCTCATCCTTTGAGATCGGTGATTCGAACAACGGATCCAGGCGCCTCTTCATCGAGTTTTTCGACGATCCGATCCCAAACGTTCTCTGGTGGTGCCGAATCCTCCACGAGCTCCGCTGCTACCGAATGCGCAGTGTCAAGCCGAATCCGGCATGCTCCACATATCTCTAGGTGGATTTCGAAGTCCAAACGCTCAGCGCTGTCCACAGCGTCCAGCGCGTAGATCTCGACAAGGTCGGAGAATGGATCTCGAGTGATCATGATGCCAATTCTGCGAGAGAAACGGATAGTTTCCTCATCCCGCTCCTAATTCTGCTCTTGACCGTTCCCTCGGGTGAACCCAATTGTTTGGCGACCTCCACGTAGCTGAGACCGCCGTAATAGGCCAGGACGACCGCCTCCCGCTCATTGTCTGGAAGCTCGGCGAGGGCAGTTCGGACTGTCGTCCCCAGGGCCCTTGTCCAGACTTCTTCATCGATATTCGGGCCAACGGATTCTGGCGTCTTCTCTTCCCGGCGGAATCGAGCCTCCTCAGACCTAACTGTGTCAACTGCTCGCCGATGGGCCATGGTCAGTAGGTAAGTTCTGAGTGAGCCTCGTTTGGGGTCGTACTTAAGTGGCGCCTTCCAAAAACCAACCATGACGTCTTGGAGGACGTCTTCAGCCAGGTTGGGATCGCGCAACACTCGCTGAGCAATCGACTTGATTCCGCCCCCGTAGAGATCAAATGCGCTTTCGAGGGCGAGACGGTCGCCAGCAGCAATAGCTGCGGCGATCGCAGCGTCATCTCGATTGCGAAGGCTGGATGAGCTTTTCGACACGTCAGAGAACCACGATACGCTCAGGGCTGTGGGATTGATAGTCACCAAACAGGATTGACCTTCCTATCCACTATTCGACACCGACACTCGGTCCGGACGCTGAAATGGGCTTCCCGGTGGTATCGAGTAGAGAGTGGCTCGGCTACGCTGCAAGGTGTCGTCTATTGAGCCTCATGGGAACACCTACCTTCTCCGAAATCGAGTTGGCACTCACCTCCACCGCCTTGGCGGGCGACGCCGGAGGGCTTTACCGAATTGCATCTGGTCTGATGGATCAAGGCATCCCGTTCGACTCGCTCCTTTTCGACTATCTGATACCAACCGAGCGAGCAGTCGGACAGAGGTGGCAGCAGGGCGACTACTTGGTTGCCGAAGAGCATGCGGCGACTGCAACGATCGAAACCGTGATCTCGCTACTCGCCGGTATGCTCGACCAGCCCTCTGATGGAGTCTCCGTTGTCATTGCAACCGCCGAAGGTGACCATCATTCATTGCCGGCAAAGGCCGCCGCAGCGCACCTTCTTTTCCTCGGCTATCGCACCACCTTTCTCGGGGCAAACGTCCCAGGTGCCGACTTCAAGGAGTTTCTCGAGGTAGAGCCGCCGACAGCCGTAGTCCTGTCATGCGCAATGAGCAGCCACCTCTTGGGTGCTCGCTCGGTCATCGCTGCAGCCCATGCGGTGGGAGTTCCGGTACTCGTGGGTGGCAATGCTTTTGGTGTTGATGGCAGGTGGGCGGCAACGGTCGGAGCGGACGCTTGGGTTGGCTTGTTGGAAGACGTCGTCAGCGGTTTGGAGGCATGGCAGTTATCCGACAGAGTTGATCTTGCAGAAGGTGTGGAATTCCCGCCTGAACTAGCGGAATTGCGCGCATCGAGGACGGCCGTTCTTGCCGATGCTGAGGGAGCCCTTCCAAGTGGGGTCGACGGGGCGATCGATGCACGACTCAAGGACGAGGTGGGGACTCTCCTCTCCGCGGTGGAGGCAGCGATGTTGGTCGACGACGACGATGTCCTGGTAGACATGCTCACGTGGCAAGCATCGACGCTTCGAGCCTATGGGTATTCTTCAAACGCTGCGGCCTCGCCACTTCGCGACGCATTAGGTGTTCTCTCAAACAGCGGGGCCGAGCGACTCACCAGTGCGGGCAGGTCAGTTGGGATATTTGAAGACTGAGTCGAAATTGTCATCTGCTTTCTGCTCCGGCTACGAAGGAGAGATATGACATCTACGAGTTCAACAGCATCAACCTTCAGCGGCAACCCAAGCCGACTGCGTTTCTATAACGTCGGGATGGGTTTCCTCCATGCCCTACAGGGCGTTGCTGTATTGGTTCTTGCAACTGAATTCACCCTCCCGGTCGTGGGTACGTTCATGAACGGACCACCCGGGGTGGCATCTCCGGAGATCACGCCACTATTCGATGTCAGCGTTGCGTGGGGTGTTGCCGTTTTTCTTTTTCTATCGGCCGTTGCGCACTTCACCATCGCCGCACCGGGCGTTTACGGCTGGTACCAGCGCAATCTGGATCGCAAACGCAACTATGCGCGATGGATTGAGTACTCCCTCTCGTCCTCCGTGATGGTTGTATTGATTGCGATGCTTGTCGGGATTGCCGACATAGCCGCCCTGATTGCGATCGCCGGTGTCAACGCCTCAATGATTCTGTTCGGTTTGCTTCAGGAGAAATACGAAGATCCGGGGCCGAAGGTCAGTTGGACGTCTTACTGGTTTGGCGTCTTGGCCGGTGCCATTCCTTGGATCGCAATCGGAATTTATCTCGTAGGTCCCGGCACAGAATCCAGCCCTCCCGGGTTTGTCTACGGGATTTTCTTCTCCCTGTTCGCGTTCTTCAATATTTTCGCAATCGTGATGATTCTCCAATACAAGAAGGTTGGTCGGTGGGCCGACTATCGGTTTGGAGAGTCCACCTACATTTTGCTTAGCCTGCTCGCAAAGTCGGCGTTGGCCTGGCAGGTGTTTGCCGGCACATTGGCCGTCTGAGGCGACTCGTCGACCCGCCTATCCGGGTGAACTAATCGACAGCACTCGCAACTGGCCGCAGGCGGCGTCGATGTCCTTGCCTCGGGTGTCACGGATGGTGACATTTACACCTTCGCCTTCAAGGAGGTCGGC
>JBBKXI010000227.1:0-12439 GCA_037969415.1 Acidimicrobiia bacterium
CTCCCCCTCCAAAGACGAAGTCGCCTGGAGGGGGTGGCCGTTGCGAGAAGCAACGGCCGGGGGTGGACGGTGCAAAACACGCGTGATGATCGGCGTTGGTGTCTAAATCCCCACCCTCGTCATCGGCCCGACTCGGGCCGATGCCACTCCCTCCTAGAGGAGGGAGAGAATGTCGCCGGGTACTCCCTCCGCAAGCGGAGGGAGAGACGAACACGCCGGCTCTCACGCTTTTGCTCTATAAACGTAGGGAGAGCCGACTCGGACAAGCTGCGAGCTAGGTGCGGGTGCCCGCCAGGATGTGGTCGGCTTCCGGGGTTACCAGGTCTTGGGTTCGGCCCATCCACCACACCAGACCCAAACCGATTAAACCGGCGGCAAAGCCGCTCACCTGGTTCCAGGTGAAGGCCCCGATCACGGCGTCTCCGTTGTCGATACGGAGCGCGTCGAGGAGAAACCGTTGGAACCCGTACCAGGAGACCCAGATGAAGAACATCTGGCCATAGTGAACAGGGAGCCGGGTGTAGATCAAATAGAGAACACCGAAGAGGACGATTGCTCCCAGCATGTCGTAGGCAGCAACGTGGTGATAGATCCCGCAAAAGCCGTCCGATCCTGCCTGGGCCGCCACACATTCGAGGTTGTCGTGTTGAGGCGCGACGTCGTAGCCAGGCTTGATGCCGTACCCCCATGCCACCCTGGTCGCAGTCCCGAGATGCTCGACAATCGCCAGATCACCAATTCGGCCGACGATCGTCCCCAAAGCCAGGCCAAAGGTGGCGACGTCGAGGGTGGGCCAAACCGCCAGGCCAACCTTTCTCATTCGATAAGCCCCCGCGATAATTCCACCAGCGAAACCGCCCATAATCGAGAAGTTCCCCGAGATCGGGTTCAACGCATCACTCAGGCTTGCGCCACCCATCAGTTGTGCCGGAGCGGTGAAATAGCGTGCACCGAGCAGGGCACCAATCAAACCCCAGGTGAGTGCGGATTGGTACTTCTCAGTGTCAAAGCCGCGCTTGCCCAGCATCTTGGTTGTCAGCCAGGCGCCGGCGATGAACCCAAGTGCGGCAAACAAGCCGTGCAAGGAGAGCTGCAAGGGTCCCACTTCGAAAATAGGAATCGGTGGGTAGGCAATGACTGCGAGCACAGGACGACCCTAACGACAATCAGTAGGTTGAACATAGCTAAAGTCGACTTCCGTGAGTGATCTAGTTACCGCAGTAGCCGACGTCCTCGGGACCCCGGCCGATCTGATCAGTCGTTCTGCCGCCGCCCGCGCCGCGGCCAACGGAACCTCTACCGAAGATGTTCTCGCCGCCTGGTCAGGCGGAGCCCCGGCAGCGGCGGCGCCTGAACCTTCTCCTGAGACGGACCAACCTGCCCCCGAGGTTTCGCAACCGGAAGTCGCAACGGAAGCGCCTGAGCCACCGCCAATCCAACTCGAAGTCACACAACCGGCGGCGGCAGCGGTAGCTGTTATCGAAGAGACCAAGCCACTTGAACCTGTCGACCTTTCCTATCGGCTCAAAACCGCGGGCAGAGTTGGAGTCTGGACCGGAGCCGTGCTCGGGCTCTTCGCTTTTGTTGCTGCAACTTCGTGGTGGTCGCAGAATGCGACCGTGGCAGGCGAAGGGGCTCTACGCCCGGTCCTGGTGGCCAACGGACAAGCAGTAATGATCGGCATAGCCCTGGCCAGTCTCGTATTCGGAGCGCTGGTGGCGTCTCTGGCTCGGGCCGCCGCGGGTTGGACCGACCCGGCGATGGCGCTGTCGGCCTCGAAATCCTCGACCGCCTGGATCGGAGCGGTCATCGGCCTGGCCTTTGGATTCGGCGCCGGCGCATTGCTCGCCAACGGCTTCGGTATCCCCATCGAGGGGTCGGAAGGATTGGTGCAATTGCCCGTTCTCGTGACACTTGCCGTCATGCTGGTGGGGGGAGCCTTTTTGGGCTGGGCCACGACCATCGCCACCCAGTTCTTTGGTGTGCCGGTCGCCGTGGACGACGCAGACGTCGAAGAGGTTGGCGTCGTCAGGGCGCGACTCGGCAACGCAATCGGAATACCCATAGCCGGATTGATCTTGCTGCTTGCGCTCGTGCTTCCCTTCGCGTGGGCTCTGCTTCGCTCCAATCATCTCAGCTCAAGCGGTGCGGCCATTATCGCCATCATCGCCTCATCCGGGATTCTCGTTTTTGCATCACTTGCCGGTTCCAGGCCCAACATGAAAATCAGCAGGGGTGAATTTCTGGTAGCACTGGCGGGCATTGGGATTGTACTGATCCTGGTGTTCGCGGTGCTCAACAACGTCGGTGGTGAACATCCCGAGGACAATGCCGAAGCGGCCATCCACGAACTGATCGTTTAGAGATCTGCCCGGTTTAGAGCCATAGACACATCCCCATCCACCAGGACTCTGGCGACGTACTCTGCCACCTCGACCGCCACATGATTTTGCGCTTCATGCGTGGATGCGCCGAGATGTGGTGTCAACGTGAGGTTGGGCGCATTCCGCAGTGGACTCGACAGTGAGAGCGGTTCTTCAGCGTAGACATCCAATCCGGCGCCGGCCAGATGCCCGGAGACAAGAGCCCCGGCAAGATCAAACTCGTTGACTACCCCGCCGCGGGAGGCGTTTACCACAAAGGTGCCTGGTTTCATGCGCGAAATTGCAGCCTCATCAATCATCCCCCGGGTCTCCTCTGTAAGTGGGACGTGACAAGAAATGACATCAGAAGTCTCAATCACCTCATCCAAGTCGGTGAGCCGACATCCAATCTCTGACGCCCGTTCCGATGCGAGATAAGGGTCGTAGATCACGACATCCATCCCAAAGGCCTGGCACCGAATTGCGACTTCGGCTCCGATGCGACCGGCCCCGATTAGCCCGAGACGACGTCCACGGAGTTCAGAACCCTTGAATGTGGCCCGATCCCATCGTCCGGCCCGGATCGAGGCATCGGCGGCCGCCACCTGTCGCATGGTCGCCAGAATCAACGCCATGGTCATCTCGGCCGCGGCGATGGTATTGCCCGCTGGCGCGTTGACTACAGCCACGCCCCGCTTGGTTGCTGCCGATATGTCAATGTTGTCGACGCCCACACCAGCCCGGCCCACTACCCGGAGATTTGGCCCGGCATCGAACATCGCGGCATCGACTGTTGTCGCGCTGCGCACGATGAGAGCGTTGGCCGTGGCCAATGATCCCTGGTATGCATCGGAAGACGAATCGTGCTCATAGGAAACGGAAAACCGGTCATCCTGATTCAACGCGATTAGTCCGGATTCGGCCACCTTGTCGGTTACCAAAACAAAGAATGTCACCGAAGTGCACCGCCGACCACTTCAAGGAGCTCGTCGAGCTCTTCGACCGTGTGATCGCCCATGTGGCCGATTCGAATAGTTGATTCGGCAAGCTTTCCGTAGCCGCCACCGATCACCCATCCGGCATCCAGCACCCGATCCACGAGGGCCGGCGCCCCAACCCCACCAGGCATCGAAACACAGGTGACGGTCGGAGAGCGATGACCATCCTCTGCAAAGACTCCGACGTCGATGCCGTCGCTATTCATGCTTTCGACCCATTCAAAAGTGCGCGCCTGCATGTCGAGGTGGCGTTGCCATCGGGTCTTCATACCTTCGGCGGCAATCCGACGAAGCTGGGCCTGCAATGAGTAGAGCAGCGACACCGCTGGGGTCGCTGGTGATTGATGTTGCTGCGCCTGGTCGACCAAATCAACCAGGTCGAAATACCACCCTTTGTTAGGGGCAGCCTTGGAACGGTCGAGCAGTGCATCGGAAGCGACGCCGAACGCCAGACCTGGAGGAAGAGCAACTGCCTTCTGTGATCCGGTGAGAATGAAATCGGGGCCCCAAGCATCGGTATAGGTCTCTACCCCACCAATCCCTGTGACTGAATCGACCAATAACATGGTCTGCGGGAACTTCGAAACAACCGCTGCTATTGATTCGAGATCTTGCAGCGCTCCTGTCGATGTCTCCGACTGGGAGAGGGTGACTGCGTCGTATGCACGGGTAGCGAGACGGGATTCCAATTCGTCGGGAGAATGGGCCGAACCCCAATCGACGTCCCAACGATCAACGTTGTGGCCACAACCTGCGGCGATTTTGGCGAAACGCCCCGAGAAAGCCCCGTTCACAAGGCTCAATACGTCTCCGGTGACGACTCCGTTGCGGATCGCCGCTTCCATTAGGCCGCTAGCCGATGATGTGGAGACCACCACCGGTCGTTCGGTCTGAAACAAGTCACTCAGGCCGGGCTCGATATCTCGCATCAATTCGATGATTGCAGCACCGCGGTGTCCGATCATGGGTCGGGTCTGGGCTGCAAGGACGTCGGGGTGGACTTCGGTAGGCCCGGGTAAAAAGAAGCGCCCGAACGTTTGTGAGGTGGTCATCGTTGTCTTTCTTCCTCAACCATCAGTCAAGGAGATTGCGTATTTAGTTTTGTCTCGAAGTTCCCAGTCAACCACAAGGAGGTCACCGGTTCGCTGATGTTCCCGGAGGTGGGCAGGTGGAAATTCGTACTCTTGTCCTTCAATGGGAACAAATGTTATCTCGGCACCCGCTGCGAGCATGGTGAAGGAATCGATTTCGGTTAGCGAGCCATCGACAGCGGTCACCACGCCAATCGTCGTTCCTTCAGACTGGGCGCAAGAGACGAGCAAGAACATCAACCCGGCAACCCAAAATCGGGCCACCCTTGGAGGACCCATCACCCAGCCTGGACAACGACGACTCCCAGCGCTGTCAACACAATGGTGTATAAAGCGAGCGCAAGGACGAATCCGGCAGTGAAAAACCGGTTGAGCATCGGCTTCTCATAGCGAAGATGCATATACCAGCCCACCACGATGATGAACTTAGCCACCGCCAGGGAGAGGAGGATGGCGGCATTGGCGAACCCGAGGCCCAACTCCTTGTCGATGTAGTACATGGCCACCTCAATAGCGGTGAGTCCCGCCAGTACCACGGCGATCTTCCAGTACATGGCCGGAGCCGGATGAGCGGCGTGTTCTTCGCTCATGCCGGTGGAGAAGAGAGGAGGTAGACGACGGTAAAAATCACAATCCAGATTATGTCGACGAAGTGCCAGTAGAGGCCGACCAATTCAAGGTTCATTCCATGCTTGTCGCTCAAACCATCCTGTCGCCGAGACATCCCCCAAAGCGAGAGGAGCATCAGGACACCGATTGCAACGTGGACACCGTGAAATCCGGTGAGAAGATAGAAGGCAGAAGCCGCCGGGTTGGTAGTGAGGGTCATGTCGTACTCGACGATGAATTCTGTGAACTCAAACACCTGGCCGCCGATAAAAATCGCACCGAGGGCGGCGGTGGCAAAAAGCCAGGTTCGGGCGCCATATTGATCGTGGCGGCTCAAGGCGTTGTGGGCGAGAACCATCGTCAACGAACTCATCAGGAGGACGAACGAGCTGACCGAGGAAAAGGGAATGTCGTAGACGTCGGCCGGGTACGGGCCGGGAAAACCAGCTCGATTTGAGTAGAGCAGATAGTTGGAGATGAGAGCGCCAAAAAAGAGGAACTCCGAACTGAGAAACACCCACATCCCCAACTTGCGGTTGTCGATGCCGGTCGATTCGTGTTCGTCGTGATGACCGAGTTCTACCTCGTGGGCGAGATCACTCATCGTCTACCTCGTTGCCCGTCTCTTCGACCATCGCCTGAGGTTCCTCATAAGGATCCTCAGATGGGCCCTCCATAGCTTCTTCAAGTGGTTCCATTCCCCATCCGATCAGTGCCGACAACGAAATCAGAGCGCCAACCACGATGGCCAGTTTGCCCACAATGGACAGGTGATAGATAACGCCATAGAAGATGATCGGCAGGCCAGCGGCCATGACAATCGGGAAGTACGACGGAGCGGGAAGGTGGATCGGGGTTGGTGGGTTGAGCCCTTGATATTCGAGTTGGGCGAGGTATTCATCGGCACCAGGTTTCCGAACCGCCCTGCCTTCCTCGTCCTGGTCATACTTCTGATGCCAGAAATCGTCCAATCGGGTCACCACTGGAGCGACGGCATAGTTGTATTCGGGGGTCGGGTTGGGGATCGTCCATTCCACGGTGCGGGCATCCCATGGGTCGAGCCCCGACGGTTGGCCCCTCTTTTTGGACACCCACCAGTTGTACATGAAGATCGATATAGAGAGAGCGATTATGAATGCGCCGATGGTCACCACCAGGTTCCAGGGTTCGAGCCCGGTCTCCGGAGCGTATTTCCAGGTCCTTCGGACCATCCCCTGCAGACCCAGCCAGTGCATCGGCGCAAATGTGAGATTGAATCCGATAAACATCAGCCAGAAATGGAGCTTGCCCAGTTTCTCGCTCATGATCCGGCCCCGCAGTTTGGGGTACCAGTAGTACAACCCACCAAAGATCCCGAAGATCGCGCCACCGAACAAGACGTAGTGGAAGTGAGCCACGATGTAGTAGGTGTCAGTCTGCTGCCAGTCCGATGGGACAATGGCGTGAGTCACACCCGAGAGGCCGCCGATGGTAAACATCGCCACGAAGCCGATGGCAAAGAGCATCGGAGTAGTCAGGCGGATCTTGCCCATCCACATGGTGCCCAGCCAGTTGAATATCTTGATACCCGTCGGAATGGCAATTGTCATGGTCGCCAGTCCGAAGGCCGCCTGGGCCACGGGCGTTATACCGGAGGCGAACATGTGGTGTGCCCACACCCCGAAGCCGAGGAACGCTATGGCGGCACCCGCAAATACCACCGCTGAATACCCGAAGAGCGGTTTCCGTGAGAACACCGGAATGATCTCGGAAACTATCCCCATAGCCGGGAGGATGAGGATATAGACCTCCGGATGGCCGAACAGCCAAAAGAGATGCTGCCACAGGATGGGGTCACCTCCACCCGCGGCGTTAAAAAACAGGGACCCGAATTGGCGATCGAAAGTGACCATGAACAGGGCCACAGCGATGATCGGAAGAGAGAACAACAACAAAAAGGCGGTGACCGTCGACATCCATGCCATGACCGGCATACGCAGAAGACGCATTCCTTTGGCCCGCATGTTGAAGACGGTCACTATGAAATTGACCGCGGAAACTAACGAGGCAAGTCCAAGGATCTGAAGCCCCAATGCCCAATAGTCGAGGGCTGTGCCCGTTGAGTAAAGGGGCCCGGCGTTGGGTTGATATCCAAACCAACCTCCGTCCGGGGCATCGGCGAGGATATTGAAACCACCTGGCCCACCACCAATCGGGATGTTTCCATCGATGCCGCCAATTCCGTCAACACCGACCGGGGCAAGGGCCGTGCCAAATATGAAGGTGGAATAGAGGAAGATCCCCCCAAAGAAAAAGATCCACCAGGAAAGCGCATTTAATCTGGGAAAGGCGACGTCGCGGGCACCAATCAGCAACGGCAGCAGATAGTTCATGAACGCGGACGACACCGGCATGACGAATAAAAAGATCATCGTGGTGCCATGCATTGTGAACAAGGCGTTGTACGCCCCTGCGGTCAGAAATTCTGAATTCGCCTGAGCCAGATGGATTCGGAGCAAAAGTGCTTCCACCCCGCCGATAATGAAAAAGAAGAACGCGGCATATCCATACATGATCCCGATCTTTTTGTGGTCCACAGTGGTGATCCACGACCAGAATCCGGTATGAGAGCGGGGCCGCCTGAATACGGTTGAAGCGGGACGCTCGGCAGTTGCGGTCATTTGCTGCTCCTCAACCAAGCAATCAACGAATCGATCTCTTGTTCTGTCAGAGCGAGGTTGGGCATGAAACTTCCCGGCTTGACCTCCGGCGGGTCGGCCAGCCATAGCTTCAACGCCTCATCGTATGACTGACCCTCCCCGGGCAGAGTCGCCCCGGCGAACACATTACGCGAGGCAAAGTGGGTCAAATTTGGTCCCGCAAAGTTCCCATCAGCCACGATATTGGAGTCGGCGTCATTCTCGTGGACAACGGTATGGCATTGTGTGCAACCCTTAGATAGAAAGATCTCCCATCCGTCACCTTCGGGTGTGCCCTCGGCCGGTAGGGCTGCAGGTTGGAGTTGTCCCTCGACCCAGGCGGCGTAGTCGGATTCACTGACGGCCTGGACCCGGGCCCGCATCAGGGAGTGGGAGAGTCCACAGAACTCAGCACAGTGTCCCCAAAATTCCCCGGTCTCACTGGCCTCCAGTCGAAGCAATGTGGTCTGCCCCGGAATCAGATATCGCTTCCCATTGAGGGCGGGTATCCAGAAGTTGTGGACCACGTCCGCCGATGTCATCTGTGCGCAAACTTCACGGCCCTCAGGGATAACCATCACGTTGGCGGTTTGGATCCCTTCCTCCGGATAGCGAAACTCAAACCACCACTGATGACCGATGACCTCGACTTCCATGGCATCGGACCCGCATTCAGTTAGTTCAAATATTGCGGAGACAGAGGGCACTGCAACCACTGCGAGGATGATGGCCGGAATGACGGTCCAAATAACTTCGAGTTTGGGGCTCCCGTGAATCTGCTTGGCCTCCTTGCTTCCTTCCCTTTCCCGGAAAAGGAAAACGATCAACAGAATGGCACCCTGGATGAGGACGAACACCACCACAGCGATCCAGAAAACTGGCCAGAACAGACCATCGATCCGCTCGGCGAAGGGGCCCTTGGGATCGAAGGTGGTCAGGGGTTGGTCAACGGGTTCGAAAAGCGAACAGGATGCCAGAAACAACGACATCCCGGCCAGGAGGAGAAGGCGCGTCCAGCGTTTCGGGTTTGGAACCATTGCGCGGGCATCATAAGGGGTCTTTCCCGGGGCAACCAAGTTCATCAGCGACGGTTTCATCCGCCAATCACCGCCTCGATGGCGGCGTCGAGTTCTGAGTCAGAGACAGCTCCCTCGAAGAGGGCAGAGACAACGCCCGATTTATCGACTACGTACACCCAGGGTTCGCTGGGAAGCCCCCAGTCTTCCACCGCATCGACCAGTTGCAGGTCGGTCAGTGCCTCCACCTGGAGGTCCTGATAAACCTCAACATGTATGAAATCGACGTCCGGATAGTCGGGAAGAAGGTTTCTTACCTGGTCCAGCATCGGCCCACACGCCTCACTAGAGCAAAAGGCAGGAGTGGCGAAAACAACCACCGTCGGACGACCATTGGCGATGGCCTCGTCGACCGATAGCCTGTAAAGAGCGGGATCCGGGTCTGGATCTGAAGAAATGATCGCAAGGTCGGGGAACTCGCCCACGGTCCGGGTGGGAGTCGCTGGCGCTGGATCGCCCCGGGAAACATTCACGGAGTCATCAAAGGCAGTGAAACCGCTAGGACCACTCACGTTGAACCCTTCGGCTTCGACCGTGATCTGGTAGACCCCGGCCTCTGGAATATCCACAGTTGTGCTGTAAATCCCGCGCACGTCGGGAACCGTCCAGAGAAACTTCAACTCATAGGTTCCGACCGGCGTACCGTCTTCATCACGGAGCAACAGGGTGGCTTCTCGGTCTTCAGCGGCGAGGAACTCATTGGTGGCAACATCGACGAGAGCTACCAGAAGTCGTTGTTCGCCGGTGCCGATGGAACCCTGGCTCGATGCGACAACGGCGAGTGGTGTCGTCGTCGAACCACAGGCACCCGCGACGACGTAAATCAGCCCGAGAAAAATTACTCGAAACTTCATCAACGGACCAGGACGTCAAGCATTACAGCGGCGAACAGAGCGGAAAGATAGATCGTCGAAGTGGTAAAAAGCCGCATGGCCTTGTCCGGATCCCGATAGACGGCCCATGTGTCGAGCAGAAACCACCCGCCAAGACCGAGGGCGGCAGCCAGGTATATCCACCACATCCCGGCAGCAGGAACCAGAATCAGTGACACTCCCACCATCAGGGCCGTATAGAGCAACATCCTTCGTGCTGTCGCCTCAACACCCACAATCACCGGGAGCATTGGCACTCCGGCACGCTCATAATCGGATCGATATCGGACTGCTAACGCCCAGAAATGGGGCGGGGTCCAATAGAAGACCACAAAAAAGAGGATCCAGGCCGGGAGAGCGAGCGATCCGGTTACGGCGGCCCAGCCAACAAGGACCGGGGCGGCGCCAGCAGCACCACCAATGACGATGTTCTGCGGAGTTCGTCTCTTTAACCCGATCGTGTACACCAGAACGTAGAACAAAAGGGCAGCCGTGCTAATGGCAGCTGCCAGCAAATTCGCCGAGAACCACAAGAAAAAGAATCCGCCGATGCCGAGAGCCACCCCGAAGATAAGGGCCTTGGCCGGCTCCACTTCGTGTCGGGCCAGGGGACGGGCCCGGGTCCGGCGCATTATCTCGTCGATATCCCGGTCGTATACACAGTTGAGAACGTTTGCACCTGCTGCCGAAAGGGTTCCTCCGACCAACGTGGCTGCCACCAACCACCAGCCAGGCCATCTTCCCGCGGCGACGACCATTGCTGGGACTGTGGTGATCAGAAGCAGCTCGATGATTCGGGGTTTGGTCAGCGCCACATAGGCACCAATGCGGGACCGGGATGGCAGGTCAACTTTGACCGTAGGAATGGCCTCAGCAGTCACGGCGACCACGGTACCCGCATCCGAGGCTCAGGCACTATTCGCCGTCCTCGCTGGTCTCAGCTGATGCCTTGGTCCGAGCTCGCTTCTCCGCCCACCTGATTGCCCATAAGGCCAACAAAGCAGGAACGACAAACACCCCGACCTCATCGATGCCGCCGTAGTGGGCCAGAGTTCTCATCCAGCGAGGATCACTAAACCAAGTGAGGTCAGGGCCACCATGAGGACAAGCATTGCATATTGCGATCTAACCGCGTCTGGTCCGAAGTCGACCAGTGCCCGGTCGTGTGCCAGGACAACCCCGAGGAGGTGTCCCGTCACAATTACGGCCAACTGGAAATACCAAATCGGTTCGGTCGCGGTAATGAAGAAATCGACAGAACGGTCAGCAGTCCCGAACAGATCCCAACCGAGACCGAATGGGTCTGAGATTGCAGAGAACAGCTGCTGACCTTCGAAAATGATCAACGTGAAGTAGTGGGCAACGGCATAGGCGAGGGCGATCGGGATCAAGGTATGGGCAAATCGTCGGGCCACGGTGCCAGCATCCATACCGGGAGATAGCCGCGCGGCCAGCCAGGACGCTGACCAGTAGGCGGCAGAAACCACGCCAATGCAGCTGAGTAACAAGACTGTCTGACCGACGGGACTTTGAATGAGGCGTTGCGCAGCTGTTCGGAACCACACCGTTCCGCTTGCCCCGTCGTAACTAACGGTGCCAATCGCGGCCAGGACGAAAAAGGTGAGACCGGGCCACGGGGGCAAAACGGGTAGAGCGCGCAGCCATCCACGCCACACCAGAAAACCGTCCCCGTCCCTCCCGAAAGGAGAAATAGCCGAAAAGATGCGGTTGTACCCGGTGAACAAATCAGCAACGACCAAACCGGTATCCCGACCAAGAAGCACCATCGAACCGAACAAAAAGCCCGAATAGATGATGGCCCCCCACCCAAGCGCTGCCGGATTCCCCGAATCGGGACTGATCAATTCGAACCACGCAAAAACGACGAGGGCCAAGCCAGCGGGCCATATCCCGAATCGTGTTACCAGGTCATTCTTCTCGGTCTCACCGATCCTGAGTGCAGACCCGATGGCGCCCCAGGGATTGATCGCCCGGTACCAGTTACCCACCAAGGCAGCGAGAAAGGGAACCACCAGCCACATCATGACCCATACCAACACCGGGCCAATCGTCGGCCGCCCACGCACCTGTTCGAGTCCCAGCAGATTAGGGACGACCTGGCCCACTACCAACAGCAAGCTCGCCACACCGCCGGCACCGAGCACCACACCGAACCAATGCGGTAGGACAGCCAAACGCCGTTCCACCATCGGCCTATTGAGCCTGGGTTCTGGCCAGAGAAGCGCAAGAGCTATGAAAGAAACCACCAGAACGGCGGCGGCCGCAACCACGAAATAGGAAAGGGGCACCGGAAGATCAAGCCGACCCCCGATGCCATGGGCGAGGGCAATTCCGGGGGACAGAACAACGAACCCTCCCGCAAGCAGAATTGCTGCCGGGAGGCGGCGGATCAAGGCGCTACCTCGATCTCAAAAACGAGGGTGTGTGTACCTTCGAGTTCAGCCTCGAAAATGCCCGGAATCTCGGCCTGAAACGCCAGTTCGGTGACTCCGTCCGCGACCAGGTCGAAGAACAAATCGTATCCGTGGACATGGAGCTCGCCGGCGACGGAAGATTGGATACGAATAGATACCTCGTCGCCAATGGTGAAGGAAAAAAGATCGGGACCATCGATTAAAATATCCGGGTCGGCAGCGGTTCCGCCCGAGATTTCGATATCCGGTGCCGGAGCCGTAGATGTTGTTGTATCTTCAGTCGTAGTCGCCGTGGTTGGTTCCGTTGTCGACGTCGA
>JBBKXI010000228.1:0-3284 GCA_037969415.1 Acidimicrobiia bacterium
CCCTCCAAGGAATCTGACCCGACCACGCCCCCGACAGTGGCGGCAACGAACAGCAACGCAGACAGCCAAAACACCGCCAACACGAACAGACGGCCGACTGCGGCGACGGTCTTCGTCAGATCATCGTCATCACCGGTCGTTCCCCAGACCCAACGGATCAGAGAGAATCTCACCAACCGCAACTCACTTCGCGCGGGGCTTCAGACACCGCCCATATATCATGCCACAGTACGAGCGGAGCAGAGTTTCAACGGCAAGACCAACCCACTCGATATCGGCACATATCGCTCGGGGAGCGTGACCGGGGATTGCCGGATATCGAGCGGCATCATTGGCACCTCGGTGGGAGTTCCGGGCGGGTGAGTCCGCCGTAGACTGCTGGTGTGAAGGGTCTACCTCGCAAACTGACATCGGTGAGCGTCGGGATCGTTGCTTTCGTCGGCGCATACATTTTTCTATTCCCGACGGGGTGCAACGACGTTGATGGGGTTCCAAGTTGGGAAAAATGCATATCCCTATCGGGACTCCCGGCCTTCTCAATGACGGATTGGGGACTCGACAACACATTCGACATCCTCATACCGCTCTTGGTGGGGGTTCTCGCAGGAGTTGTCACTTGGTACGTCATGGAACTCAGGAACTCAGACCGCACATAACGGCACATATTGCTCGGGGAGCGTGATCGGGATTGCCGGTTATCGAGCTAGTTGAATCTGGTCGCCGTAGAATTGACTTGTGAGATTCGCTGTCTGGATCGCCGCCTTCTGCGTCCTCTTTTCGGCGTGCACCACTCCTTCCGTGAGGATGACAGGCGATGACCTGGAGGGCCAGACCTTCTCAAGGGTTGGTGGGGTGATGGATTGGTCGGGTTGCATCGAGTACGAAGGTGCGTACGACTCGATGCCAAGCACTTTGGATGACAGAGACGCTCTTGGTCTTGCCGTTTCTTTCGCCACCGGCGACACATTCAGCGTCAACTTCGCAGTCGCAGCAGTCCACAAAGTGGGTCCGGACCTGTGGGCGATAGTTGGGGCCGATGGCTTAGTCGTTGGAGCGATGCAGGCGGTGCAGAGTGTTGCATTCTGCATCGACGAGGCGTAGTTGATATCGGCACATATCGGGTGTTGCAATGAGCACCCATCGATGAACCGGGCTCGCCAAATGAGTCCATACCCGGGGGCAGGCTGCCCCCAAGCTGGGCGATTGGCTTTTGGCGCGGGCGTTGAGTGGACGGATATCGGCTACACATTGGCTACACCACCGAACTTCCGTCCTCCCGGAAGCCACAAAGAAACCCCAAGCAAGCTTGGGGTTTCTTTCCGCTCCGCGGGTAGGACTCGAACCTACAACCTTCGGATTAACAGTCACACCCAAATAGTTCGTCCAGTCCGTGTGGGTGTTGTTTCGTGCGTTTCTGTCTAGGAATTTTGATCGGTCGTGCTGTCTGGTGTCGTCCTGTGCGGTCTGGTACGGCTACACATTTGGCTACACATCAAAGGTGGGCCGGAGACCAGCAAGGTCCGAATTCGAGGGCGGAAAACAGCCGACTAAATCTCGGCAACGAGATTCACTTGCCGACCGCCGCGTCGATCAGCCTATCGATGCCATCGAGGTCGACGGTCTCCATGCCGATCCACGAGTTGACCGATGTCCCTTCTGCGTCCGGGCCAATGCTCACCAAACCTTGATATTCGGCTGTTAGGACGGCAGAGGCGATGACCCAATCGCTGGGCCAGTCTTGCCCACCATCGAAAGGCGCTGGGATCAGAACGACGGTAGGAACCTGAGGCGCCCTATCGATTCTGATGAGGGTTGAGTCAGGGAGTGCGCCATCGCCGATTCGCCCGGCATAAACGAAGTCGTCTGTGACGTGAAGCCAATTCGGGGCTGCACCGGGCATCGGGTACGCCGGGACGATTTGATTCTGGTCATCGACCAGGAGAACCTCTCCATACTCAACTACGCAAATCACATCAACTGAATATGTTCCGGAGGGATTACCCAATCTGCATCCATCCTCGACCGCTGAGTTGATGAGCTCTTCTGTTGGTCGTGCCAGCATCCAGGTTCCTTCGTTCGCTCTGACCTCCACGAGGGGGTCGACTCTGAGCGAAACTGGGAGCAAAGCCAGTTCTGGTATTACCCCGTCACCTATCGCTTCTGACTCGCATTGGCTTGCCGGGCTGTTGCAGGAACGGACAGCCACCGAGGAGGTCGACGACAGAGTGGATCCCGGCTCGTCGAACGATTCGGTAACGCAGCCCACGATTGCCGGATCTGCGTGCCTACACCCCTGACGCGCTCGGTCGTTACCGAGGAAGGTCGGAGCGAGCCGCCGAAAGCACCAAGACGGCCTCCCAGTCCATGAATGCATCCCGGCTGTGTCTGTGTCGCCATTGACGGGCGGGGCGTGCGGCGTCAACCACCTGCACAACGCCAGAAGGAGACGTTTGATGGCAGATCAAATCGAGGACATCATCGGGACTACCGGACATTCGCCGCGCAGCAGCGAGAGACCGGCTGGCCGCACGCGGCATCGACATCACGGCCACGCTATAAGAGATCGTCGCCTCAGTGCACAGAGGGCACTCCGGATCGGGCTCGTACTCGTGGATTCTCGCCAACTCGCCATCTTCAATTCATCCTTTCTCTGCTCAACGTCATCACCCGGACGGAGCAGTGCCGATCCGGTAGGTGACAACGCTTTTCTTCTGGCGTTCGTGGCCGCCGACTATGGGGTAAGCACCAAGGAATCGATTACGGCTCTTAACTCGGCCAACGTCTCTTCCGGGCCGTTGTACCCCAGCGGTTGTGCGAGCCACAATGCCTCGACCATCACTATGGAACCGTCGATGTCGAAACTCCAGACCTCAATCACATCATCTGGGTAAATCCAGATATGCGGGGTCCCTTCACCTCCGAATTGGCATCCTTCAGGCACCTGGACGACCACGTGGTACCCGTCGTGGCCGAAAGCACTGACCGGCGCTGGTGCTTCCAGGACGGTGAATCCGCTGGCAGCGAACCCGTCGGCTAGATCCGCCGCTGTCGACCCGGCGGCCAACGGCGCGCCTGCGGTCACTCCGCTCCCGCCACACACCGGTGTAAACGGTTCTTGGAATAGGTGCAGGTGCATCGAGACCCCAGTCCGCTCACCGTGGTTGAAGTTAACCCCGCTTCTCGAGCCTATCCACTCGTGGTTATTGATGATGATGGTGGCACCTGCCGTAGTCGAGGGATCTCCGTCGGCGTCGACGAAGTAGGTGCCGGGTCCGATCGGCTCG
>JBBKXI010000229.1:0-4362 GCA_037969415.1 Acidimicrobiia bacterium
GGGAAGCTTCGACGGCATGGCCGACGATCCAGCCGCCACCGCCGCGTCCAACAACCCGGTGTTATCGACGCTGGTCTCAGCGGTTGGAGCAGCGGAATTGGTGGACACATTGAACAGTGACGGTCCGTTTACGATTTTCGCCCCCTACAACGATGCCTTTGCAGCGGTTGAGGGACTCGATGACATAATCGCCGACACTGACCTTCTGACATCGATCCTCACCTTCCACGTTGTTGCGGGTGACAGCATGGATCTCCAGATGCTGATTGATGCTGGAACGGTCGAGACGGTCAACGGTGGAAGCCTGACGATCGAAGCTTCGGACGACCTGGCCACCGTCAATGGTGCCAACGTCATCTGCGGAAACGTTCAGGTTGCCAACGGAACTGTCCACATCATCGACGCCGTCCTCGTACCTGAGGGTTAGTCGACCGACTTGCACGGTCCACAGAGCGTTGCTTTTCGCACCCTTTGTACACAGTGCAACCTAGATAAGCGAGGCCTATTTCCTCCAGGCTTAACAGGGTGAGTGGTCCACACCGCTCACCCTTCGCTTATGGTCCCGACGCTCTTACAGCGGTGACGGATAATCCCTCGAGATCGATCGGCTGCCGGAAATGGATGCCCAGTACGTGGGTGGTGAGGATCTCCGGGCAGTCAATCCCAACCGGTTGGATGGCACCACCCAAATTCAGCACGATCGTCACTTCTTCCGGATTCCCCGAGACCGCTGCTTGGACGGTTGGCGGACATCCGCCCCCCTTCAAGGCTATTTGAACGATTGTCGGAGTCGAGTTGGCCATCACAAATGGCTCCTCGAAGCTGTCGGGTGTAATCGACGCCTGTTCGAATACGACCCAGTCCATTGTTTCAACAAGGCGATCCGGGTCGCTTCCGACAATAGGAAATTGACTGGTCGAACTCGGCGACACACACCCTGCAAAAGCCAGCAAAGCGAGCCATAGGAGGATTCGCATTGTCATAGGCGCAGGTTACGTGGTCGGGGGCGCCCTCAGGCATACGCCGTGACTGACGAGTCAGATCGGTCGGAGACTTCTACCGTGGTCGTACGGGCCGTGGGGACGGTGGTGGTGATGGCGCTGGCGATATCGGTGGTGGCCAGCGGTGTGCCGGATTTCCGTGTCCCGGTAGGAGGAAAATGGCCCATCCCAAGTCCTCTTCTGCTCGTGCCTTTGGACGGCGCTAACCGAGGGTCCGCCCTCTGAACTCTTCGCGGACGCGCCGATGGCCGGGACCAACGTCACGGCGAGAGCCATCGCTACCAAGGCGGCAAGCCTGCGTGTTCTCCTCATAAGTCGTCTCCGCCTCCCTGGGTGTGAACCCGTCCTGGTCGTATTTGGCAATCGTCTGCCGATTTGGCAATCGTCTGCCGACACCGTGACATTCCTGGAAATTGTTGGTTGAGTCAATGACTGTCGTTGGTGATTGGGACCACCAATATTGGTGATTACGGCCCTTTTGAGGGGGAATCGGCTTGTTGACTGCCCCGAGCCACCAAATGGGCCACCGCCACCAGGTCGTTCCGGCTATCCAGGCCCGTCTTTCGAAGAAGTCTCTTGACATGGGTTTGCACTGTCGATTTCGAAATATGCAGTGCTTCGCACAACTCAATGTCGGTGACCAGCCCAGACCCGATCGCCTCCAAAACCTCCAGTTCTCGAGGTGACAGGTTGAGATCCTCGATCTGAACATGGCCAACCCTGACCAAGACTGATTGGGCTACGTCCTCACTCAAGGCGAAAGAGCTCGCCAGGCCGCGTACGGCGACAAAGGCGGCGATGGTCAGGCTGGCGACAATCAACGACTGGACGACCTGCCAATTCGATTCTGCAAAGTCGGAAATTGACCGGGAAATCCAACCCGAAAATGAAGCCTGGACCAAAACTCGCTGAACAGAGCCCACAACGAACACCAAACTTAGAAGGGCGACTATCAACCATAAGGTTCTCATCCGCTGGGATTGTTCGCGTCGTCTGTAGCGGAAACTCAAGATTGCCATCGCCACAAAAAGCGCGGTGTTGACAAGGACCAGCGAAAACCTTACGAATCCCACCAGTCCAGGCTACCCAAACTTGGCCTCGCCGATTGAAGAGTGTGCTCCTCGGCGATCTGTGAGGAAATCCCCCCTAGAACTGCTCCTCTTCGGTTGACCCGACCAGCGCGAGCGTCGAGACGTTTCCTCCGGCGATTACCTGGCTGACCTTGTCGAAGTAGCTTGCCCCGACTTCTCGCTGGTGCTTGGTGGCGGTGTATCCCGCTGACTCCATGGCGAACTCGCGGTTTTGCAGCTCGACATAAGCTGACATTCCCTTCTCGGCGTAGCCGAGGGCAAGGTCGAACATCGAGGCGTTGAGGGCATGGAATCCGGCCAGGGTGATGAATTGGAACCGGTAACCCATCGCGCCAAGCTCCTTCTGGAATCGGGCGATTGTCCCCTCGTCTAGATGCGCCGACCAGTTGAACGACGGTGAGCAGTTGTACGCGAGCATCTTCCCGGGGAACTCTGCATGAATCGCCTCGGCGAACTTCCGGGCTTCGTCGAGATCGGGTTTGGCGGTCTCACACCAGATCAGATCACAGTAAGGGGCGTATGCCAGCCCGCGGGAAATCGCAGCTTCCAAGCCATCCCGTACATGGAAGAACCCTTCCGGTGTCCGCTCCCCCGTCGTGAACTTTCGGTCCCGTTCATCGACATCGGAAGTGAGCAAGCTTGCCGAATTGGCATCGGTCCTGGCCACAACGAGAGTCGGAACATCCATCACGTCGGCTGCAAGACGGGCCGATTGCAACGTCCGTATGTGCTGGCTGGTCGGCACCAGCACCTTGCCTCCCATGTGCCCGCACTTCTTTTCGGCTGCCAGCTGATCCTCATAATGCACCCCGGCGGCCCCGGCCTGAATGAACGACTTGGTCAACTCAAAAACGTTGAGCGCGCCACCGAATCCCGCTTCGCCGTCGGCGACAATCGGCGCGAACCAATCCACCGAATCGTCGCCCTCGGCCCAGTGAATCTGGTCGGCCCGGCGCAATGCGTTATTGATCCGTTTCACCATCGCCGGTGCCGAGTTCGCTGGATACAACGACTGATCCGGGTAGACCTCGCCGGAGAGGTTCCCGTCGCCGGCTACCTGCCAACCAGATAGGTAGATCGCTTTTAGCCCGGCCTTGACCATCTGGGTGGCTTGGCCACCGCTCAGCGCCCCGAGCGCGTTGACGTAGTCTTCGCTGGCGAGCAGGTTCCATAGCTTCTCCGACATCAAACCGGCCAGGGTGTGCTCCTCACGGATACTCCCCCGCAGTTCGACGACGTCTCGGGCCGTATAGTCGCGGGCAACTCCGACCCATCGTGCGTTCTCAGCCCACTCGCGATCGATGCGCGAGATCTCTTCTCCTATGCGGGACATTTTTCTCTCCATTAGTTGATCATTTCGTATGCAGGGATGGTCAAGAATTCAACGAACTCGTCGCTGAGCGCCACTTCCTCAAAGACTTTGCGCGCCTCATGGACCCGTGGAAGGTCGTTCTCGAATTCGCTGGTCACGTCGCCGGCGATCGAGCGGATTAGTGACTCTGTGACCCGGGTGCCCTCGTCGGTGACAACGCCGTGCCGCACCCACTGCCAAATCTGGGACCTGGATATTTCGGCCGTGGCCACATCTTCCATCAAGTTATGGAGGGCCACGGCGCCCGAACCGGAAAGCCACGCCGCAAGGTAAAGGATTCCAACTTCGACATTCGCTCGCACCCCGGTGTCAGTAACTGATCCGGGGAAATCCAGGTCCAGTAGGTCGTTAGCGTCGACGGAAACGTCGGATCGCATACGGTCCAATTGGTTGAGACGATCACCCAATGCTGCATCGAACGCCTCTTGAGCTTTCGGAACGAGGTCGGGATGTGCCACCCAGGTGCCGTCGTATCCGGCTGCCGCCTCTCTCGCCTTATCAGCCGCTACCGCGGAGATGGCCGCTTCCATAACTTTCCGGTCATTCCGGTCCGGGATGAAAGCGGCCATCCCCCCAATTGCGTGGGCGCCCCGACGATGACAGGTCTTGACCATCAACTCTGTGTACGCCTTCATGAATGGAACGGACATCGACACCTGGCTGCGATCCGGAAGGACAAAGGATTGATCGTGGGAGAACTTCTTAATCATCGAAAAGATGTAGTCCCAACGTCCTGCATTCAACCCTGCTGCGTGATCCCTCAATTCATAAAGGATCTCATCCATTTCGAAGGCCGCTAGGACAGTTTCAATGAGCACCGTCGCCCGGATCGAGCCATGATCGATTCCCAAACGTTCCTGCAACCAGACAAAAACGTCATTCCAGAGTCGTGCTTCGA
>JBBKXI010000230.1:0-7383 GCA_037969415.1 Acidimicrobiia bacterium
AACTGATCTTGACGGCTGCCGACAGTTGGTCGCCCAACCGCTTCTCCAGCTCAATTATCTCGACCGGACGCACTGATTTCACCATCGATGGTCCCTGAGAACCGTCTTCGATCTCCCGACGTGCACGGGCAGCGTCTTCCATCTGCCGGACGCTCCATCCCTCCGCCACGGCCTTTCCTGCCAGATAGATCGCATACTTCTGGTCTTCCAGTCCGACCAGTGCCCTGACGTGGCCACTGGTCAGTGAACCTTCCTCGCATAGGTTTTGGATTTCCACGGGGAGTTGAAGCAGACGGAGCGTGTTAGAGATCGTTGGACGCGACTTTCCCACCCGGGTCGCGATCTCGTCTTGCGTCATTCCATATTCTTCCAGGAGTCTGGAATAGGCCCTTGCTTCCTCGAGGGGGCTGAGATCAGCACGTTGTACGTTCTCGACGATGGCTTCGACGAGGGTCTGATTCCCGGTCGCCTCGCGGACCACTGCAGGTATGGTGGCCATTCCGATCCGTCTCGCCGCCCGTAACCGTCGCTCCCCAGCGACGAGGGTGAACCCGTCTTTTGACTCCTCAACGACCACCGGTTGGAGCACTCCGTACTCGCTGATCGAAGCCGCCAATTGTTCGAGACTCTCGTCGTCGAATCCGGAACGCGGCTGGTCGGGATTGGCGGCAATTTTATCAACTGGTATCAGGGAAAAACCTGGGGTCGGGGCCTTCGGCTCGGTCGGTATCAATGCCTCCAACCCTTTACCTAATCCACTCTTTCTTGTGGCCATGGGCCTACTTCCCCTTCTCTAGTCCGTGTCGGGTGAGAAATTCCTTACCGAGGGCGCGATAGGCGATCGCTCCCCTACTCATCGGATCGAAAGCCTCGATCGGTTCGCCATAGGAGGGTGCCTCAGAAAGACGGACTGACCGCGGGATCACCGTTCGGTAACAATCATCACCAAAGTGAGCCCGGACTTGTTCCGACACTTCCTTGGAGAGTTTGGTCCTTCCGTCGTACATGGTGAGCACCACGCCCCCAACCTTCAAGTCAGCATTGAGGTTCGCCGTCACCAACTGGACATTCTTCAGTAGCTGGCTCACGCCCTCCAGCGCGTAATATTCACATTGGATTGGAATCACCACTTCGGATGCTGCCACCAGGGCATTTACGGTCAACAAGCCCAATGACGGGGGGCAATCGATCAGAATGACATCGAATTCCTCCTCATCCAACGCCAAAATTGCAGCCTTTAACCGCGTTTCACGTGAAAACTGAGAAACCAGTTCAATTTCGGCGCCGGCAAGGTCAATTGTCGCTGGAACAACGAACAGGTCGCGAACAGATGTGGGTTCGATGGCGTCCTCGAGATCGGCTTCCTTAAGCAGAACATCGTAAACAGAGACCTCGATCGTGGAGCGGTCAATTCCAAGCCCTGATGTCGCGTTGCCCTGTGGATCAAGGTCGACCAATAGCGTGCGACATCCCTGAAACGCCAGGGCAGCGGCGAGATTTATTGCTGTCGTGGTCTTCCCGACGCCACCCTTCTGGTTGGCGAGAGAAACGACAAGAGGTGGCTTTGGGGAATGTTAGGTCACGTTGCGGACATCTTAAGGATCCACACCGGTTGTTGGAGGATTTCCCCACCGATTTCTCTTGTTTCAAAACCGTGATGACGGGGTGCATCTTTCCAGGATCCGCCAAGGATTGCTGTGCCATCAGGTTCCAGGACCTTGAGAAGGATGGGACGAAACCGATCGGGTGGAATCGCCGCCCGGGATACGATGGTTGGATAACGGGAGTTCAATTGCTCGACACTCCCTTGGACGGCCTCGACATTCTCTAGGTTGAGGATCCGAATCGCCCGATTGGCCAGGTCAACCCGACGACCCGATCTGTCGAGACAAATCACCTTTGAGTCAGGAAGTACTATCGCCAGCGGTATCCCGGGAAGCCCTACTCCCGAGCCGACATCAAGGATCGGGCCTCTACCATTCATTTCCAGGGTGAAAAGCAGTGAATCTCCGATATGACGGTGGCCAAGACGTTCGACCTCACCGGGTGAAACCCCGCCACCGGCAACGCCTTCGGTGGCCAACCAATCTTGATAAGTCGACAGTTTCGACAGCATTTCCCGATCTGAATACACACCAGCACGATCAAGGATTGTCTTCCAGAGCTCGGACGGTTTCACGTGAAACAGGATATCAAAAAGGGACCCGCTCATTCGGACGGGTCCCTTTTTCGATATCGATTTCCGGGATTTCACCCGATAAAACCTACTCTTCTTCGCTGTCCGTAGTAGCAGCAAGCACAACATATCGACGTGGTGGCTCTCCCTCGGAATAGGAAGAGACTTTGGCGCTGTTCGCTGCGGCGTCGTGTATCACCTTGCGGTCTGCTGAGCTCATCGGTTCCAGCATCAATTCGCCGCCCTCGGCTTCCAATTGCTCGATCAACTGAGTGGCATAGATGGTTAGGGCCTCGCGACGACGCTCGGCATACCCGGCTATATCCAGTCGGAGCCGTGCAGTGTCTTGTGCATATCGTTGCAGGACAGTCCGGGTTAACTCGTGAATCGCCGAACGAACTGAGCCTCGGACTCCGATCAAGGCTTCAGTTTGCTCTCCGTTGATATCAGCGACGATCACCTCGTCATCGACCCGGGAGATCACTTCGCCCTCGAGACCGTACGCATCGACCAAACCGGTCAGAAAATCCTTGACGATTTCGGATTGTGCTTCAATTGTTAGAACATCGCGGTCGTCCTCGCGGTCTTTGTCTTGACGGCTCATTTCGCGTCCTTTGTCATGCTGATTTGGGTTCTTTTTACCACGATTGCGGTCGGAATTACCACCGCGACCGCCACCATTGTTCTTCTGCTGGGAACCACCGTTGCCCGAGCCCGAACGGTTCTTGTTGCCCCGTTCCCGGCGCCGTTTTCTTGGAGGTATCTGCTTTATGGTGACAATCGCATCTGTGCCACCCATCCCGAGGAATCCCTTCTCTGGCTCCCGGACGACAGTTACTGATAGTTGCTCACGATCTTCAATCCCTAATTCCTGCATGGCGGCCTCGACCGCAAGATCGACTGTCTTCGCCTTAACCTCGATTTCGACGTATCCCACGTCAACTCCTCCTGCGCCTACGACGCTTGTTTGCCGCACCCTGCTGCGGTTTGCTCGCCGGTGTCTCTTCATCAGTGACCGGCTTTTTTTCAGCTGGCTCGTCCCCTGAACCTGGTGCGGGGGGACGCCCGTCCAATCGGAAGATCAACACCTGTTGTCCGAATCGGAAGAGGTTGGAGGTTGCCCAGTAAAGGACGAGTCCGGCTGGAAAATTATAGGAGATAAAGCCAATGAACAACGGCATAATCTTGGTGATCGCCTGGGTTGCCCCCGCACCCGGTTGATCGGTGGGACGGACCTGACCATAGGTCGAGTGCCACTGCTGCACATATTGGGTCGCCACCATGATCGCCATCATGATTAGGTAGGGAATGGCGATAACGAAACCTTCTTGCAGTGCCTGGGCCGGCGAGGTTCCGAGAAGCATCCCGAGAAACTTCTCCGGTGTGTCGTCCTGGAGAGCCATCCCGAGCGTCGAACTTGAATCTATAAAGTCGAGGGGATTTTGGAGTAGCCGGAACAGTCCGAACCAGATCGGCATCTGCACCAACATCGGAAGCAAACATCCACCCGGAGATGCGCCGGCCTCTTTTTGGGCCTCCATGAGACGACGTTGCATCTCTTCTTTGTCGTCTTTGTACTCCGCCTGGATCTTCTTGATCTTTGGTTGAATCGCAGAAAAGGCCCGAGTAGCCCTGGTTTGTTTCAGAGTCAGCGGGAAAACAAGAATGTTGATGGTGATCGTGAGCAGGATGATGGAGAGGCCATAGCCCCATCCCTCATTGAACGGTGGCACCAACAATTCATAGAAGAAGGCGAGCACCGAACCGAGAACCTGGCCGATAAAATCAAACATCTAGTTGGATCTCCAGTTTTCAGGCACCGGGTCGTACCCTCCGTCGTGAAATGGGTGACAACGCCCGATCCTTTTTGCTCCGAGCCAAGATCCCTTGAAGACCCCGAAACGAGCAATCGACTCGGCGGCGTACGAAGAGCAGGTAGGGGAGTAGCGGCAGTTCGCCCCCAGGTTAGGACTTACCAATTTCTGGTAAATCATGATCAGACCAACCACCCAGGTGCGGGGTCGGAGATACTCAGGCATCGTGTCCACCATTCAGGGCGCGGTCAAGCCACCCTTTAAGGGTCTCGAACGAAACATCGATAACCGACTTTCTCGCGATGATGACGTAGTCCATTCCTGGCTGCAATGCTGCCTCGTTGACAGTATGGCGCAATCGGCGCTTTGCCCGATTGCGTTTGACTGCATTACCGACCGACTTGGAAACAATGAGACCGAACCGGATGTGATCCTGAATGCCGGCGGCCTCGATCAAAACGATACCTCCGACTGGTTTCCTGTTGCCTTGCTTCAGAACCCTACTGAAATCTCGGGGGGTTCGAAGCGATTCGACGGTCAGACGGTGAGACGTTTGCGGCCTTTCGTACGGCGCGACTTGATCACATTACGGCCGGCGCGGTTGTGCATCTTGTTGCGAAAACCGTGACGACGTTTGCGGCGTCGAACTTTGGGTTGATAGGTCCTTTTCATGACAAATACACCGATGGTAAGGGGGTGAACCCACACAGGATACGAGCGCAAAGAAAACTATGCAATACGCGACCGTCTGCCCGTTTCCCCCGGTTCGAATGTTCCCCGGAGCGGAGCGAGGCGGGAACGGTTCCTACAGGTCCGGGCCAATGGTTTCTCTCCCTCCGCCGGCGGAGGGAGTACCCGAGCGCCAGCGAGGGGGAGGGTGGACTCCTGACACCAACACTGATCAAACGCGTGGTTTCCACGTCCACCCCCGGCCGTTGCTTTCCGCAACGGCCACCCCCTCCATCGCTCCGCTCTAGTGGGGGAGTCGGAAGGCGGAACTCGCGATCTGCTCACGGACATGAACGGACAGGTCGCGAAGAAACGAAACAGGTCGCGAAAAGAACCAAAACCCTGATTCGGTCGAAATCGGTCCGATGAGACACCATCCAGAAGTTGGAAAAACTGATAGCGGTATGGGATTTCGCCTGTGGACAGGTCGTCGCGGATTCATCCACAACGGCGATTCTCGCGGTCTTGACGATCCTGGCCCGACAGCCAATACTCGCCGGTCTGAGATTAAAAGAGTGCCTGTCGTGATCCCGTCACCTTCCCGATGGAAACGATAAGGGCTCAATGAAAACAACAAGATCGTACGCCCAACCAGATATCCACACCTGTGGACTGGTCTGTGGACAACGAGTTCGTAGGAGGAGTGACTTTGGTACAGACATTGCGGGCTGATGACCTGTGGAAACAATTCCAGAGTGTCATCAAGTCCAATGTTTCAAAGGCGAATTGGCAGACCTGGCTTAGCCGGATCGATGCGGAGTTCGAGGACGAATGTCCAATACTGATCACGCCTTCCGAGTTTCATCTCCGTTGGATCCAGGACAAGCACGGAGCCTTGATCACCACCACCTACAAGGAAATCTTCGGAGCCTCAGCTGAGCCGGTCTTCCGTGTTGTGGAGGGCGCTCCTGCCGAGCTACCTCTGGAACCGCCCGACGACGAAGTTGTGGATAACCTTCCGGTGGCTCTCCAGACCAAGTCGACCAAACCCATCACCAACCTGGTGACCCGCTATCGGTTTGAGAGCTTCGTGGTGGGCCAGTCCAACCGATTTGCCTGGGCAGCCGCTATGGCCGTCGCCGAGCAACCCGGAACGCATTACAACCCCCTGTTCATTTACGGGGGTGCCGGCCTGGGCAAGACTCATCTGCTCAACGCCGTAGGGCATGAGGCTCTCACCATGTATCCCAATCTCGTGGTTCGCTACGTCTCCTCGGAGAACTTCCTCAACGACTTCATCGACTGTATCCGTCGTAAGCGGCCGGACGACTTCAAGCAGCGTTACCGGGGGGTTGATCTGCTCCTACTCGACGATGTTCAATTCTTCGAGGGCAAAGAACAGATTCTGGAGGAGTTCTTCCATACGTTCAATTCTCTGTACGAATCAGGGAAACAAATGGTCATCAGCTCCGACCGTCACCCCCGCAATCTTTCCTCGCTCGAGGATCGCCTGAGGAGTCGCTTCGAGTGGGGTCTCCTGACCGATATCCAGCCGCCCGACATCGAAACCCGGCTTGCCATTCTTAAAACCAACGCCGAGTTTTCTGCACGCCCTATCCCGCTCGACGTACTCGAGTACATCGCGGGCCTCTGCTCCGACAACATCAGAGAGTTAGAGGGGGCGTTGACCAGGGTTACAGCTTGGTCTGCACTCAATAGGCGGGATATCGATCTGGAGACAGCGCAGCGGGTGCTCCAGGACATGCTGTCACCCGACGACCCGGTGCCGATGAGTACTGACGTGATCATCCGTACTACTGCCGCCTCTTTTGGATTTACTACCGACGATGTACTCAGTCTCAGCCGGCGCCAGCCGTTGGTGATGTGCCGACAGATCTCGATGTATCTTTGTCGCGAGCTGACCGACCTCTCGCTGCCCAAAATAGGGGCCGCGTTCAATCGTGACCACACCACGGTTTTACACTCGGTGGGGAAGGTAAAGAAGATTCTCCGCTCCGATCGCGCGGTTTTTGACCGGGTCACACAACTTACACAGGACCTGAGGAAAGGTGCAGGGATATCCACAGCCTCCTGAGTACTCCACAGAAACCCCAATTTTGTCCATAGTCTGTCCCCAGCATTGTCCCCAGGCAAAACACCAGCAACCGACTAAGAAAACAACCAGAATCCACATTTCAACAACCCCCTACTACAACTAATACTCTTTAAATGAATAATTCAACAAGTAACAGAAGGGACTTCCACCTGTGAGAATCCGAGCCCAGCGAGACGATCTTGCTGATGTCTTTGCCAGAGCTAACCGTGCTGTCGGCACCAGGACGGCCCTCCCCGTATTGCAGGGCCTCCTGTGCGAGGTTTCTGGAAACACGTTACGTGTCACAGGCACCGATCTCGACGTGACAGTTCGGACTTTCTCAGAGGTCGAGGTTATGGAAGAAGGGCGGGCGGTTATCCCAGGCCGACTTCTCGCAGAGGCAGTTAGGAAGATGCCGGCTGGCGCGGTCACCATAGGGGTCACCGACAGCGAGATCGAGATTCAGGGGAATGGGCCACGATTCAATCTTCGGCCACTCAATGCAGATGACTTCCCCAATCAGGAAGACCTGGTGACTGATGGGGTTGAGGTAGACGGGGAAAAACTGGCGGAAGCAATCGGCCAGGTGGCCATTGCAGCATCCGGAGACGGAGCTCGTCCGATTCTCA
>JBBKXI010000231.1:0-5958 GCA_037969415.1 Acidimicrobiia bacterium
CGATCACCGCCGTCGGCGTGCCGGGTTCATTTTCCAGTTCCCAGAGCGACAACCGGAGAATTGCTCGATCGATCATTGGCATCCGGGCAATACTCCAGTTCTCCGAAGCATCTTCAATCTTGTGATCGAGAGATTCGCGCTGCTCGGACACACCTAAAACCATCCGGGCAGCGCGTGGAGGAAGGTCCTCAACCGAAAAGTCCTCAATCCGGCTATCCAGTTCGTAGAGCCTTTCGAGCGCGAGGTCGCGTGGCTCCTGCGTACTCATAACCGGGTCAGATACTCGGCGGTTCGGGTGTCGATCCTGAGACGGTCTCCTTGCTCAATGAACAATGGAACCTGCACCTCGAGTCCCGTTTCCAGTTTGACCATCTTGGTCGCTCCGGTTCTGGTATCTCCTTTGGCCCCGGGTTCGGCGTAGGTCACCTCCATCTCCACTGAAGCTGGTAGCTCGACGCCGATAGGAGTCCCATTGAACACCGCGAGACTCACTGTGGAACCCTCGATTAAGAACCGGTCGGAATCGCCGACGTCGTCACTTGAAATCGCAATCTGGCCGTAATCGCTGAGGTTCATGAAATGAAACCCGATGTCGTCACGATAGAGAAACTGATAGTCGCTCCGGTCGATAATCGCCTGGTCGACATTCTCATCAGCTCGAAATGTTCGGTCGAGGACCTGGCCAGTTTCCGCGTTCTTCAATTTGGTGCGGACGAAGGCCTTTCCCTTACCTGGCTTCACGTGTTGGTACTCAACGATCGTGAATAAACCGTCAGAAAGCTGTAGCGCCATCCCCGGTCTGATGTCGTTGGTGCTGATCATTAGCGCTTGACCTTTGTTTGGTTCTTGAAGTCGGATGTGCGGCGCAGACGGTAACCGGGTCAAAGACCTATTGCGTTGAGCCCCACCTGGATCGCTTCGTCGCCGAGGTGGGTCAGTTTTGGTGAAGCGAATTCTTCGAGCAAGACCATTCGCAGTCCATCGCCATCACGCTTTTTGTCGAGAAAGAGAAGGTCGTACACCCGTTTGCGGTCGTGCCCGGACACATCGGAGTAAATCCCGAGACGGGTGACGATCTCTTCCAGCCTCACTCTCCCCGAGAAGTTTGCAGCCTGCTCAGAGACTGCTGCCGCTGCCACCATTCCGATACCCACCGAAACGCCATGAGATAACGACGATGCATATTCAACGGCATGCCCGAAAGTGTGACCAAAATTGAGAAACGCCCGCTCCGAGCTTTCGCGAAGATCGCTTTGAACGTATTTCGCCTTGACCCGAAGTGCGGCTGGTACCACCGTTTCCAACGGCGCATCCAGCCCGCCTGACTCGATGACATCAATCAATTCGAGATCGCCAACGAACCCAGCCTTCAATGCTTCGGCCATACCTTCCAAAACCAGCATGGACGGCAACTCTTTCAGTATGGCGAAGTCAATCACCACCCTTGACGGTTCCCAGAAGACTCCAACCAGGTTCTTACCCCCCATATTGATTCCGGTTTTCCCCCCAACCGCGGCATCGACGGCGGCGAGAAGCGTGGTGGGGACGTGTACAACCTCGATGCCCCGCATCCAGGTGCCGGCAACGAAACCACCCACATCGGTGACCGAACCTCCACCAACCGTTACTACGGTGTCGGTCCTCGCCAGGCCCATTCTCGCGAACCGGTCGTAAAGCGTGATGGCCACATCGATCGATTTGGCTTCGTCCCGATCGGGTAAGCCGATGACCTCGACTGAGAGGCCTTCATCCTTGAGCAGCTTCGCCACCCGGTCGGCATGAAGGCCGGCACCTGGCTGGGTCAGGACTACCGCCTGGCGTCGTATGTCCGATGGGGGAAGGAGCGAATCGGGTAGCCCTTCAGTGAGGACTATTTCGCTCAGTCCGACTGAAAACGGTTCCACAGTTTCTCCACCATCTGCGCCACCGTAACTGAATCGCCGATCTCGGCGTCAACGACAGCATCTGCAACGTCTTGATACGTCGAGGTACGGATCTCCAGGAGCCGAGAGATTTGATCCTCGAGCGCCTCGGAACCCTTGAGCAAGGGACGGCCCTCATCTCCCTTTAGCCTCGCTTCCAGAACAGGAGATGTCGCTTGCAACCAGACCACGCGGCCCGAGGACCGCATTGCATCACGATTCGCCGTTTGCATCACAGCACCGCCCCCGGTTGCGACAATTCTTGAGCCGCTCGCCGAGGCGATTCGGGCAATCACATTTGACTCCAGAACCCGAAAATGCTCCTCCCCGTGTTGCTCCCAGATCTGCCGCACTGTCCGGCCCTGGTCCTCAGCAATTGCGAGATCGGTGTCGACGAAATCTATCCCGAGTCGCGACGACGCGAGCCGACCCACCTCAGACTTGCCGGAGCCCATCATGCCCACCAGCCACAACTTCATCTGGATAGGCGAGCCTCGACCCGGCTTCGATATGAGGCGACCGAACGCTCCAGGTCTTGAAGGGTGTCCCCACCAAATTTTCGCGTGACCTCATTGGCAATAACCCAGGTCACCATCTGTTCGCCGACCACAGCAGCAGCCGGGACGGCGCAGACGTCGGAACGCTCGCGGACGGCGCTGGCTTCCTCCCCGGTATCCATGTCAATAGTGGCGAGGGGCCGCATTAACGTCGAGATTGGTTTCATGGCCGCCCGGACCCTGAGCACCTCCCCATTGGTGATCCCGCCCTCCAGACCGCCCGCACGGTTGGTCTGCCGTCCCACCTCACCATCACCGGGGAATATCTCGTCGTGCGACACCGATCCCGGAAGCCCAGCAACCCCAAACCCATCGCCAATCTCAACACCCTTCATAGCCGGGATCGACATGACAGCCTGGGCGAGAAGCCCGTCGAGCCGACGGTCATAGTGAACGTAAGATCCCAGGCCGATCGGCAAGCCAAACCCCAGGATTTCTACCAAACCGCCGAGCGTGTCTTTGTCGGTTTCGGCCCGATCGATCAAAGCAACCATCTTTGCTGATGCATTCTGATCGAGGCAACGAACCGGATCGTCATCCACTCCTTCAAAATCCGACAATGTGGCCCAGGTGGCTTCCGATTCGATCGGGCCAATCGCGAGGACATGGCTTCTGATTTCGATTTTCACGGCAGCGAGCAGCTCCCGGGCCAGATAACCCGCCACAGTGCGCGCCGCCGTTTCACGAGCCGATGCACGTTCCAGGATATCGCGGGCGTCATCGGTTTCGTACTTGATCATTCCCGGGAAATCGGCGTGGCCGGGCCGGGGTCGGCTGATCCGGGCAACCGGCTCTTCGGGCGCTTCAATCGACATCGGGCGGGCCCACTTCTCAGCTTCACTGTTGCGGATCAAGACCGCGACTGGAGAGCCCAGGGTCTGGCCATGGCGGATACCCCCGACCACTTCAAGTTTGTCCGCCTCGACCTTCATCCTGGCGCCGCGGCCGTGGCCGAGACGACGGCGGGCCAGCTCGTGGGCGAGTCTTTCGGTACTGAAAGGAAGGCCCTTGGGGAGACCTTCGACAATTGTCACCAGACCCGGCCCGTGTGATTCGCCGGCGGTCAAGAAGCGCAGCATCAGCCGGATGCTACGACGGAATCGCTCAAGATCCGACTCCGACCATCACAATGGCGACCCAGGACCCGAGAATCATCGCCGGCCCATAGGGCAACTCGGTATTCCGTTTGGCAGCCATGAAGGCAATGGCGAACAGGGCGAGGAGGCCACCAATGATGGCCGTGCTGAACACGGAACGGGCCAGTATCTCCCATCCCAGATAGGTGGTGAACACGCCAAGCAGTGGGGCCAGTTTGACATCGCCGGCACCGAAGCCCTTGCCTCTCACCAGAAGCAATAGAAGCAACGATCCTCCGAAATACACCGCCCCACCGCCCAGGCCGCGTAGGAAATCGGAAAATCGGTTGTCGATCAGAGATGTCGCCCCGAGTGCGGCCACCACCATCGCGGTGCCACGCAGGTTGAGACGATCGACGATTCGCATCGCGTCAATATCAGTAAGGCCCAGAGCCATCGTCAGCAAGATGAAACCGGCATAGGGAACAAGGGCCCACGACGTCCCGATTACTTCATAGATGGCGACTGCCATCCCGGCGGATGCGGCAGCGACGACGAGTTCTCGCCACGGCCGGCGGTCGCATTGTTGACAGACCAACCGCGATGGGGCCCGGTTGGTTCCACATTCCGGACAGGTCCAACGGAAAGGCCGGAGGTCAGCGTCGTGTAGCGACTGTGCTGCGAGGTTGTGAGCAATAAGCCCGAGCAACAGGCCCACCAACGCCGAAATGACAAGATTCACGTGGTGAAACTAGCTGGAGAACTCATTTCAACTGAGGAACCCCCGAATAAAGGTCATGTTGATGCCTTGAGTCCCCCCTAGTTTCGGGGGGACAGTAAGAATGTGGCTCCGGTCTGAGAGGAGAGTAAGGAAATGTATCCAAGCGGGTAGCGCGACGAGATCAGCATGTCGGCGGATTCGAGGGCGTCTCAAGGAGCTGAACATAGGAATCGCTTGTACCGGTCGATGCCAGAAACTGTATCCAAGCTCGGAGCGCGACGAGGTCCGAAAGTCGGGGGGATACAAGGGGGGTCGCCCCCCCTTGATAAATATCAGTCTTCGCCGAGTTCGCGGAGGATCGAGCCCATTCTGCGGCGACGCATCAGGCCATGCCCATCCTCAGTTGTGTCGTGCTCTTCGCCCAGGTCCGAGAAGACCTTCTCCAAAAAGGCTTCGGTGTCGTCTTCGGTGGAGACATCGCCGGCCGGCTCATCAATCGAAACTTTTCCTGTTCCTGCCTCGTCATCATCGATGACCATGCCTGATGCCGGCTCGCTGGTGCTCTCAGCAACTGCGTCAGAGTCTTCCGTTTCCGACTTCTCCCACCATGAACTCTCGTTCGCGGCTTCTGCGGCCGGGGAAGACACCGGCTCTTCAACCAACTCCTCGGAGGCGGCGGGGTCCAGATAACTAGGAGTGACTTCTTGCTGTCGTTCAGGTTCCTGGTAAGAAACCGACTCTACGGGAACGTAGCCAGTTGGTTCCGATGGCCGATAGGAAGTTGACTCGTCCGGCTCAAGCGAAACTAAGCCACTTCCAACCATCGCTGCGGCCACCTTGGCAACTGCGAACTCTGTCGTACCCAGGTTGCGCGCTAGCTCGGTTACCGATGCACCGCCGCCGATTTCGGCAACCAGTCTCCAGGATTCCTTGTTGAGTTCGACCGAATCGCGGCCCAGGTCTCGTTGGATACGGAGAGTGGCGTCGAGGTCGTCGATCGTTTTGCGAACCTTGGACCACTCATCGCGTCGATCGCGACTGTCACTCAAGATACTTTCGAGGTCGAACGTGGTCGGACTGGAGAACGGGGTCGTCTGATCCTTCATGACCTGGAAGTCGGCGTCATCGGCGTCCAACTGATAGATGCTCTCGACGGTCATCTCCCTGAGGAGGGCCAAGCCTTCACTACCTTCGGTGAAGAATTCACCCAAACTGTGTGTACCATTCTCGACCGAATCGAGATCGTCGAGAGAGATATATCCCGAACTGGCGAGGTGTTCTCTCAGACCGAAATCGGCGAGGGTGGTGGCGAGGCTGATTCCCTTTCCTGCCACGAATATCCGACCGCTTGCGGTGGTGTTGGTGATTTGAACCATGCCATCGTTTCCGGCGCGGGTTAGAAGCCGAAGAACCTCATCGAGAGGTACAAAACCTAAATTTCCAGAAAGCGTCATTTGCCCTACTCCTTGCCGTAAGAGCCTTCTCCACCAAATCGGCTTCATCGAAACATCCTTTAGCCTTTTTTGGCTGCTGCCTCCATCATCGCCACGTCGATTTCACGGCCGGTCCACCACAGAAACGACTCCGCTGCTTGGAGAGCTAGAAACCGAAAGCCATCCACACATGGGATTTCGAGCTCTTGCGCCAACATCGCTGCCGGAGTGGATTCTGGACCGTAGGGT
>JBBKXI010000232.1:0-15296 GCA_037969415.1 Acidimicrobiia bacterium
AAGGGGTGGCGAAACCACTGGAACGGCGGAACGGACCCGACCGGGCTCTAGATCAGCTCGACCGGTGTTCCACCGCCGACCGGTGGACACCACCAGCCCTAATCATCCCTCCCAGCCGGATATCTAGCGCCTCTTGCGTGTGCGTATGGTACGATTTGGGTAGAGGCAAGGGGCTACACCCGGACCCGAGACGGACCGGTCTCTAAGCTCCTTATGTTCCAACGGCTCCGTGCCTCGCGACCGCACCTTACGGCAGGGTCCAGCAACAAGGACCAACCCTCCGATCCTGCTCCGCTGGTTGCAGTTGCGTTGCCATCGCGTCAAGGAGACCCCATCAGACCTGCAAAGAAACCGACCCTTGCGGTCCTCGGACTGGTTCTGTTTTTGGCTGGCTGTGGCGGAGCGGCCTCCACGACGACAACAAGTCGCCTACCTGCAGACGAAACGACGGTTACGTCGATCGCTCCGCTCGCACTCTCGGGTCGTATCGTGTTTACGAGGGCAGGTGGCTCGTACGGCGACGAGACCCTATTCACTGCCAACGCCGACGGCACCGGCGAGGTGCAAGTGCCTGGGTTCGACCAAGGCTGCTGTCCGTGGGTAACCCGGGACGGCGCAAGCATCCTGTTCGCCGCCAGCGCCGCCGACGGGCGGATAACTACGCGGGTCGCGAACTTCGACGGGACCGGACAGACGTTGGTGGCACTCCCCGACGGGACCCTCAACCTGGGGCCAGGGCCTTTCTCCCCCGACGGCCAACGTATCGCCTTCGAAGGGTTCGACGAAGACCCGACCCGAAGCGGCATCTATATAGGGGACATTGACGGAGCAAACCTGGTACAGATCACGGCCGAACACGTCATTCCCGGAGACTGGTCACCGGATGGTGCAACCATCCTGTTCTTCCGAGGACCCGACACCGACCCTCCGGGACCGGGCAGTCTCTTCACCGTGGACGTCAATGGAGGCGACGAACGCCGAGTCACCCCTGAAAACGTCGCGGTGCAATGCTGCTTCAACTACCGGTACTCGCCAGACGGATCAAAGATCGTTTTCGCCGACCCCGATGGCTCGCTGTGGCTTATCAATCCCGACGGAACCGACCTCAAGCCGTTGTTCATCGACGTTGAGGGTCGCTTTGCCATCACCCCAACTTGGTCGCCCGATGGCACACGGATCATGTTCGCCTTGGACCCGACGGCCAATCCCTTCTCTCACCCAATGAACGGCATCTATGTGATCGATGCCGACGGAACAGGACTCACGTTGGTGATCGGGGGGAGCGACTTCAAACGCGAACCCACCTGGGTTCCATAACCCAACAACGGGTACCCGTGGGTCGGCGCGAAATCGACCGACAATGGGGGTCGGCCGGACCGGGAGAAATGCCGAGGCGTGTGTTACCGACACCATCCGATATCGGCACATATTGAGCGCCCGGAGCAGTCGAGAGAACGACCGTCTTACCACCCAAGATCGACGTTCGCTGCTCGACCTGTGCATCTCGGAACCATGGCAGCGACCGATACGGAATAGGTCCAGGCGGTTCCGAGAGATAATCGTAGGTTCCTACCTCCCGACCATCACCATGCGTCACCCTCGGCACTCGCACCCCACGGCCATGCTCAAGGCCGGAGTTCATCCCAAGATGGTTCAGGAACGCCTAGCCCACGCCGCAATCAAGGTGACCATGGACATCCATTCATCGGTCCAGCCGGATATATGCAGCGTGAGGGCAGCAAAACGGCTACCGGACTGTCACACGATGGAAGCCGAGGATTTGTTGGACCGATAGTGGATTGCCAGAAACCCCCAGAACCTACAATCTGGAAAAAGGGGGCCACTACCAGGCCTTTCTTGTGGAGCTGAGGGGATTTGAACCCCTGACCCCTTGACTGCCAGTCAAGTGCTCTGCCGACCTGAGCTACAGCCCCAAATATGAGGGAACGGCATTTTACCTGTGCTGGATCGGATACCGGAATTACTCCGTCTCGGGTTGCAGTTTCTCGGGCATCGAATGAAGCAACCGGAAGCGATGCAATTAACTGGAAAACACTCGTCGTGGGAGAGACAGAGAATTTTGCAGCAAACAAGACGGGCAATTGACTTGCGAATTCCGCCGGGGGGTGGTGACGGCAGGCTTGAAATCCCTGCACGAGTTCAACGTCGTTCGGCGGCCCACGCTGCGGAACCACGTCTCTTCGCCTACCTCTCCCGAGGCCCGGGCGTTAGATAGGCGATTTATGTCCTGTCATACGTGTGCAGGTGCAGTAGTCGCATCCTCGCCGATGTTGTGAGCACCAATGGCTCGAGCAGGGCGACTCGCCAGAAATTCTATAGGCCGTCGAACCAATCGACCAGTTGTACGCCCACCAATTGTTCCCCGGCCGCTGACAAGTGGCAGCCGTCTTCGTTGACCGTGCCCGGTCCCAGTGGGCCCGTGACGGGACCCTCGACGACACCAAGGTTGGGCACCGCCCAGTCGACCAGATCCCAAGAGATTGCGACGCCCTTCTCAGCGGTCTTGCGACAAACGTATCCGTCTACATAAAGATTGAGTCCACTCAGATAGATGGTGATGTCACCGTATTGGCCCCGTATGCGGTCGACGATATGCGTGACCGCGGCCTGGTCCTTGGACGTCATTTCGGTTAGATCCTTGCCGCGAATACAGAGCTGGACCCAGATTGCTCCAACCTCTCCGACGACAGCGTCCGAAAATAGCCTTTGCCAATACACCTCGTAGCCTTCGCTCTCGGGGTCACCCCAGGTCAGATAGTCGCCGCCGCCCAGTGGTGTGCGGATTAGCCGATCTTCGGCGGACAGAGCCAGATATCCTTCAACATGCTGAGCCGTGTTGGAACAGCCGAGAACACCGATGTCCCCCGTTCCGCCAGCGTGCACGGTGGTGTCGTCGGTTTCACCCACAGACGTTGTCGTCGTCGACGGGGCAGACGGCGACGTGGTGCCGGTTCGCTCCCTCTCAGTCGAATTCGGACGCGTCGAAGTGGCCGTACCGCCGCCACAGCTAGCCAGCACGAGCAGTAGTACAAGGATTAGAAGGGTTCTCGGCGACCTAGACGCCTCGTCGTGCATTAGCAATAGCGTAGTGGTTTGTTGCGCTTTGCCATCCGCTGGGTCACCTCCGACCCGGGTTTCACCATCAATGGATTGTCAACCGTCGGTGGAAACCGTTTCCGTCCAATCGAGCTTCGATGCGTCAGCCCACAGGCGTTCCAGGCCGTAGTACTCCCGTTGCTTTTCCTGGAATAAATGGACGATGATGTCGCCGAAATCGAGCAGGATCCACTCCCCCTCTGATCGACCTTCGCTGCGGAGAGGCTTCAAGTCGAGGTCGTCACGGAATCGGTCTTCAACTGCTTCCGCCAGGGCCTGCACATGAGGGCGTGACGTTCCGGTGGCGATCACGAAAATATCGGAGAGGACAAACTGCTTTTCGACATCAAGAAGTGAGATGTCGATCCCTTTCTTGGACTCGATAGCGTCGGCGGCCCTATATCCAAGATCTTTGCTGCTCTCTAAGACGATGACTCCGTTTCGATCGTTTCCCGCACACTATCGCGGATTTCGCCTTTCGTATACAGATTATTCTCGCTTATGTATTGGTGGACGGGCTCCGGAACCAAATAACGATACGGGCGCCCTTCCCTCGCCATCCTCCGAATCATCGTCCCGCTGATATCCAGGGTTGCCATATCTAGAACTTCGGCACCGGGAAGATTCGACGCCGCCACCATCGCGTCGCTGCCCGGCCGGGGTAGAACCAAAAATCGAGCTCGTTCCATAACGTCTTGTGCCCGGTGCCAGGTATCAACCCTCCCGGCCGCGTCGGCACCAAGAATCAGGAACAAGTCATCGTTTTCTGGAAACGATTCCAGCGTATCGATGGTGTAGGTGGGGCCATTCCGCTCCACCTCTCTCTTATCCAACTCGAAGCCCGGGGTGTCCGCGATGGCCAGTGTGACCATCGCGACGCGGAGACTCGCCCCGGTGACATCGCGATCGCTCTTTTGCCATGGTTCACCGGCCGGAACGAAAAGGACTCGGTCGAGGTGGGCGCCGGCGAGCGCTGTCTCCGCGGCGTGGAGATGGGCGATGTGAATCGGGTCGAATGTTCCGCCGAGAATTCCAGTTCGCACGGGTCCGAGGATAGGGCTGTGGTGGTGTCACCAGGCGGAGAGCTCTCGAGATATCCGTATTGCGACAGCCGAGCTGGCCCATCGGGTCTACATAGTGACCGTCGATGCGAGTCGAAAAGTGCAGCGACGGAGTCTGATGCGCCATCCCACTGAAACCCACCAGTGATCCAGCAGTGACGAGTTGCCCGCTGGAGACCAGGATCCCGCTGAGATAGGACACTGACACTTTGAATCCCGGAACCGCTTCGATTGTGATCGATTGCATCTCGGCGACCGACCCGGCAAACGTAACGACGCCTGACACCGGCGCTGATACTGCGGAGCCAGGGATCGATGCGAAGTCGACACCCCAATGGCCCCCGTACTGGCCAACCGGTGCAAATGGGGCGACCACAGACCCGTCAACTGGTGGCACAATGCAGACCGCTGCTAACAACAAGAAACTGAACAATTCAACCAACCCTCTGCCTCCCACCGTACCGGTGGGCGCATTTGATGAATAGGGGTACGTGGCTAAGTTGAATCCGGAAAGGACTCCATGACAATTCGCCTAGGACTGATGGGCTTTGGGCGCATCGGCCGCAATGTCTTCAGGCTCGTCCATAACCGTGACGATCTCGACGTTGTAGCAATTAGTGACATCGCAGAACCACGGGCACTCACCTATCTGCTGAAGTACGACTCGATATATGGACGTTTTCCGATGGAACTCTCCCACGGGGACGGTCTACTCAACTATGGGTCGAAATCAGCAGCATTCCTGGACGCCAGGGAACCCGGCGACGCCGACTGGGCGGCCCACGGCGTCGATGTCGTTTTAGAAACGACCAGCAAATATCGATCGGCCGCGTCGCTACAGCAACATCTCGACAGCGGGGCGCGCAAAGTTGTTCTCACTTCGAGCCCCGAGACACCTGGGGAGATCCCTCTTTTGCTTCGGGGAATCAACGACTCGATCCTCACACCGGATCTAGACATGGTCGCGCTGGGGTCAAATACCTCCAACGCGATTGCTCCAGTGCTCAAGACATTGGACCAGTCTTTCGGAATCGAACGAGCCTTCATGACCACCGTGAAAGCGATGTCCAATGCTGGAAGACTCGCCGACGTTCCTACCGACGACTTCCGGACCAGCAGGGCCGCAGGGGAAAATATCATCCCGGCGAAAACGAACTCCGCCGAGATCATCAGCGAGGCCCTACCCGAGCTGGCGGGGAAACTCAGCGCTGTCGCTCTCAACGTGCCCGTGACCGACGGCTCGAACGTGGATTTGGTCGCACAGGTGGCTTCGAACCCATCGATAGAGGACGTAAACAAGGCCATTCACACGGCGATTGTCGACAGATACTCCGACGTGATGGCCTACGTTGACGATCCGATCGTCTCGTCCGATGTCCGCGATGAGAAACACTCAGGGATCTTCGATAGCCTCGCCACCATGGTCACCGGGGGCGACCTGGTGAAGACCATTACTTGGTTCAACAACGGTTGGGGATACTCACACCGGGCAGTAGAAGTCGCCGCCACAGTGGCTGCCTTTTTGGAAGGAGATCGCTCATGACCCGCGTGGCAATCAATGGATTTGGCCGGATTGGCAGAGCAGTATTTCGAATTATCGCTGGGCGTGCCGATTGCGGAATCGAAGTTGTGGCAATCAACGACCTGTCCGATGACGACATTCTCGCCTACCTACTCGAATATGACTCGGTCATGGGCCCGTTCGATCAAGACGTATCAGTGTCGGACGGTGTGATGACCGTCGGGAGCCACAAGGTTCAAATGCTGATGGTGCGAGATCCGGCCGATCTCCCATGGGACGAACTCGGAGTCGATGTGGTGATTGAGTCGACCGGAGTCTTTCGGGACCGGGACTCTCTCAATAAACACATCGATGCCGGAGCGAAAAGGGTGATTCTGACGGTGCCATCCAAGGATCCTGTCGATCAGACAGTGGTTCTCGGAGTCAACGATCAAGACTTGGACAAGGACGACATCCTGGTGTCCAATGCGTCGTGCACCACCAACTGCCTCGCCCCTTTGGCCAAGGTACTCGACGACAGCTTCGGGATCGAAAAGGGCGTGATGACCACGGTTCACGCCTACACCAACGACCAGCGCCTCGCCGACGTCCCCCACTCGGACCTCCGGCGAAGTCGCGCCGCGACCGAGAACATTATTCCGACCACGACCGGCGCTGCCGCGGCGGTGGGTGAAGTACTGCCGCAACTAGCTGGCAAACTCGACGGTATGGCGATGCGGGTACCAGTACCGGACGGATCCACGGTCGATCTGGTGGTGGAACTCACTCAGAACGTGACGGTGGAGCAAGTCAATGCAGCGATACGGGCTGCCGCCGACGGCCCGCTGGCCGGAATAATGGAGTACAACGAGGATCCCATCGTGTCCACTGACATCATCGGGAACCCGCACTCTTCCATTTTTGATGCCGGCGCAACCCAGGTCCTTGGTGGGAACCTGGTGAAAGTGATGTCCTGGTATGACAACGAGTGGGGCTACAGCAACCGGGTAGTCGATCTCATCGAACGACTCGGCGAGATCATTACAGAGGACTAGTCCCTCGTTCTAAGTCCATTTGGTGCCATATATGGCGCTCTTATCCGTCGGAACGCGGGTTTTGGATTTTGGACCAGAGTTGCTCCGGCGTCACTGGGATCTGGATGTCGTCACGGCCGAGAGCGTCGCAAACGGCGTTGAGCACCGCAGGCGTGGAACCGATAGCACCGGCCTCACCAATGCCTTTGGCGCCAAGCGGGTTGGTGGGTGTTGTCGTCACCGTGCCGGTGAGACTGAATGACGGCATGGAGACCGCGGTCGGGATGAGGTAATCGAGGAAAGATGAAGTGACCAGGTTGCCGTCGGCGTCGTATCGGGCCGCTTCCCACATCGCCTGGCCGATCCCCTGGGCCAGTCCCCCGTGTCGCTGGCCCTCGGCCAGCATCGGGTTGACGATATTCCCGGCATCATCCACCGCCCACATCCGTTCCAGCGTCGGTGCTCCGGTATCGCGATCGATTTCGACCCACGCAAGATGCATCCCGTACGGGAAATTCAGACCGCCCGACTTGAGGTGGACTTCTTCGTCCAGACCGGGCGTTAGGCCCTCGGGAACGTTGCCCGCAAGCGCAGCGCCAACGATCTCAGTCCAACTGACACTCACTTCGGTTCCCACCACTGTGGCCTTGGAATCGGCAAGTTCGATATCCACTTCAGCAGCTTCCAGGAGATGGGCAGCGATCTTCTTGGCCTTCTCAGCCACCTTCCCTGCGGTGGCAAAGGATGCAGAGCCGCCCTGGGCCAGGGATCGGGAGCCAGACGTACCCCAACCATATGGTGACGTGGCGCTGTCACCCTGCTCGATTTTCACCATCTCGATCGAGATTCCGAGTTGGTCGGCAACAAGCTGCGCAAAAGAGGTCCGGTGGCCCTGGCCCTGGTCCAGGGTCTCGACATACACCGAGACCGAGCCATCGCCATGAACCTGAATTCGAGCTGCTCCCCAATCCTCGAAACCGCAAACCTCGACATAGGCGGCTAGGCCTAAACCAACCAGACGACCTTCTTCGCGGGCGGAATCGCGTTCGGCTTTTAGACCTTCGTAGTCGACAAACTCCAACAGCTTGTCGAGGGTCTTTTCGTATTCGCCGGTGTCGAACTCGTAGCCTCCGCCTGACTTATACGGAAACTGATCGGGTTGGACAAAATTGCGACGTCTTACCTCCGCAGGATCGAGACCGGTGGCGTGGGCGATCGAGTCGATAACCCGCTCAACTGTCAGAGTGGCCTCTGGGCGTCCTGCCCCGCGGTAGATCCCGCGTGGTGCCCGGTTGGTCCAGACCCCTTTCATCGACCATCCGTAGACCCCGATGTCATAGTTGCCGGTTCCCATTCTCGGGGTGATTTCCATAAACGACAGATACCGGTGCCTGCAGCCGAGATCAATTAGAGAATCAACCCAGAGGCCCTCGATCCGACCCTCAACGTCAGCAATAACTTCCCAGTGGTGGCGTTGGGCACGTCCATGCCCGATGGTAAGAAGGTGCTCCCGTCTGGTCTCCGTCCAGCGCACCGGCCGCCCGGTCATCCGGGCACCGATAACGGCTAGATACTCCTCTTCGGCCAGGTCGAACTTACAACCAAACCCGCCGCCCACAAATGGGGTGATCACCCGCACGGATGCCTGAGCCATTTGAAACGATGCCGCCAACTCCTCCTGCATCAATTGGGGCGCCTGGCTCGAAAGGTGGACGGTCAATCCGTCCTCCTTCCATTCAGCAAGGACCGCACGCGGTTCCATAGGGGCCGGGACGACCCTGGGGTGTTCGACGGTCCCGGAAAGACGAACCGCCCCGTTCAAAGCATCGAAAGCATCGCGGTCGCCTCTCGACCGGTCGTAGGCGACGTTTGACTCCTGACCTTCGTGGATTGGAGCAGCGTCGATCGCCTCCTCGACATCGCCGACGACGTCGAGTGGCTCATAGTCAACAAATACGAGGTCGGCAGCGTCGCGTGCCGCTGCTGCCGAGTCAGCGATTACCGCGACCACGGGGTCGCCTGGCATAAGCGCCCTCCCCTGGACCAGGGGAAAACGGCGGGGAATATTTCGATCCGGATTGGGAGCCGGTGGCATGACCACATCTGAAACGTCCTCCGGAGTAATGATGGCCCTGACGCCGTCGACCTCTCGTGCCGAATCGGTATCGATCGACGTCACCAGAGCATGTGGAAACGGGCTACGGACAATGGCAAGAAAAAGAGTGCCAGCCGGAGCGATGTCATCGACGTATCGGGCGGTTCCGGTGATCAGGGAAGGATCTTCCCGACGCTGAACCGGCGCGCCGATGAAAGATGGGATAGTCATTTCTGTCGTCACCGGCGAGAGCCTAGTGCACTGATTGAGGTCGGCTTATTCCAGGAGGGAAAGAACCGTGGTGCGGAAGTCGTTCGGCTGAAACGGTTTGGTTACAAAGGCATCTGCTCCGCCCTCGTTTGCCCGTCTCCGTGATTCTTCCTCGGCGTGTGCCGTCAGAACCACCACCGGAAGATTCTTCGTAGTCTCATCCTTACGAATGCGATCAAGGACTTCCCAGCCATCCATCCCGGGCAGCCCGATATCCAGGACAACCAGGTCGGGAGACTCGGCGCCTACTGCAGCCAGACCTGACTTTCCGTCATCACGAGTGACGATTTCCAGATCGGCGGCGCGAAGGCAGACCTCGATCAGCCGTCGGATGACTGCTGAATCTTCAACTACCAGAATGCGCGAACCCATCGAATCACCTTGCTTCCGCCGGCTTGATGCCGGCTAGATAGTGGATTATCGGTTTGAATCCGCGTCTGGTTTAGCAAAAGGTCAAACAATTGCCCGCTGGCCCGGAAGGCTTAAACCTTCGACAAAACTCTCGAGCTGCGCCAGAGTCCGTACTTCATGGACCGAATCGCAGTGTCGCCCGTACTGTGACATCGTCGAGTCGCCAGTATCCCAGTATGAACTCGGTTCCGGATTGAGCCAGATGAGAGCACGGGCCTGTTTGGCAATATCTCCGAGAGCGTTGTCCCGGGTGGGCCGATAGTTATTCCTCGCGTCACCGGTGATGATGATTGTCGTGCGCGACGTGATCTGGGTCCCATACCGGGCGAGGAACGTCTCAAAACTGTTCCCGTAATCGGAGTGCCCGTCCATCCAAACCACTTCGGCCTCAGTCGTAACCCGATGCAAGGCCGATCCAAAATCGACTCCCGGCCCGAAATAGTCAGTCACTTCGTCGACGGTATCGACGAATGCAAAGGAGCGGAGTCGGGAAAACTGGGCCGACATGGCATGGGTGAATTGAAGCGTGAACCGGGAGAATGTGGCCATCGAGCCGGAGATGTCACATACCAACCACACTTCGGGCCGATGTGGCCGAGGATGACGGAATTGCGGGTCGGCAGGTACTCCCCCGGTTGCGAGGGAGCGTCGCACCGTCTTCCGAAAATCGAGCCGTCCGCTCCTACGCTTCCGGCGACGGGCGAGGCGAGCGGCCAGCTTCCGGGTTAGCGGGCCGATGGCCGCTTCCATTTCGGCGAGTTCCAAGGTCGTGGCATGCATAAGGTCGACATCCTCGATCATCGGTTTGCGGAGGGTCCGGGCCACCGCATCACGGCCACGGTCGGCCACCAACCGCCGCCTGATTTCGTCCTGAATCTCTTGCCGCAATTCGTCGAGACGGGCCGCTATGTCCTCCTGTAAGAGGCGTCGCTCAAAGTCGGTCAGATCGTCATCTGCGGCAAGGGTCTCCGCCAACCTGGCTTCCAGAGCAGCCATATCGAGTCGCCGTAATGTCCGGTAGAGGTAGTACGTGCCTCCCACCGGTCGACCCGGCTCGATACCAGCAAGTTGGTCAACTGCAGAACGAGCGGCGGAGCGGAGTCCTTCGCTATCGAAATTCTCCATGGCCTTCAACAGTGATTCCAGGAGTGCGTCCAGATCAAAGTCGTCGACTTTTTCGTCAGATCGTGAAGGGGACGTCAAGCTGGGGCTTTCGCCAGGGACGCCGGGATCCCCTTGTGGACCGAGAACGTTGGCAAAATATATGTCAAAGGCGGTCTCGAAGGCTCGCTCGTGGCGGAGGTTCTTGATCAGAGTCGCCCGTAACGTCTCCTTGAGCCCTGTCCGGTCCCCCAGCTCGATGGTCTCAACCGCTTGCATCGCATCGATTGTTTCGACCATCGAAACCGGAACGCCGACATCACGGAGTTCATCGATAAACCCGGTCAAGGTCCCGATCAAATCAGGTTCCCAGTTCTTTAGCAGCCTTCTCAATGTCGGCTTGATACTTGAGGAGAACGTGCAGGGTGTCGCCTAACGCAGCCTCGTCAATGTCTTCGATGGACAACGCCAACAGAGTTCTAGCCCAATCAATGGTTTCCGACACCGACGGGGATTTCTTGAGGTCGAGATTCCTAATTGAGCGAACCACCCGGGTGATCTGGTTTGCGAGATGCTCGCTCAAACCCGGAACTCGCGCTTCGAGAATCTGTTTTTCCCGGGCGGGCTCCGGATAGTCGATGTGGAGGAAAAGACACCGTCGCTTCAGTGCTTCGCTGAGTTCTCGGGTGTTGTTCGAGGTGAGCAATACCGTTGGGATCGAAGCCGCTTCGATCGTGCCTAATTCCGGAATCGAAACCTGGAAATCGGACAGGATTTCGAGAAGAAGTGCCTCAGTTTCCACCTCGACCCGGTCAACCTCGTCGATAAGGAGGACCACCGGCTCCACCGATCGGATGGCGTGGAGAAGTGGGCGCTCCAACAAGAACTCTTCAGAGAATATGTCTTGCTCAATCGACTCCCAGTCGTGGTCGGCGTCTGCCTGGATTCGGAGTAGCTGCTTTTTGTAATTCCATTCATAGAGAGCTTTGGCTTCGTCGAGGCCCTCGTAACACTGGAGACGTACCAACGGCTGGCGGGTTGCAGCGGCGAGGGCCTTGGCGAGTTCCGTCTTGCCTACTCCTGCAGGACCCTCGACCAGGATCGGTTTTCTAAGGCGGGCTGCAAGAAAAACCACCTGGGCGATACGGTCGTCGGGCAGATAGTGTTGTGATCGCAGCGCGTCGGCCACCGCTTGTGGGCTTTCAAATTCCATTCTTCTCCTGTTATCGGTCACATTCTACGGGCGTCCGGGCTGGCAAAGAATTCCAACCCGCCAACAAACCGGCCGTTTCAGGGTTAGCCTCACCCACCGTGCGAATAATTATTGTCGGTGCAGGGGCGGTGGGATCGTATCTTGCCGAACGTCTCTCCCAGGATGGCCAGGATGTCGTAGTTGTCGAGGACGACGCCACCATCGCCGCCGAACTTCAGGATTCGATCGACGCACTGGTTATCCAAGGAAATGGTGCCAGCAGCGTGACGTTGGAAGAAGCCGGGGCGGCCCGGTCCGACCTGATGATCGCCGTGACCAGCTCCGACGGTGCCAACGTTCTTGCCTGTCATGCGGCCAAGGCCCTGGGTACCAAGATGACAATTGCGCGGATCGAAGACCCCGAGATTCGCGAGGGTTCGGAGCAGTTGGGTGTCGACGTTGTAATCGACCCGTCGGCCACGGCGGCCGACGAAATCGTGGACATCGTGGGGCTGGGCGGGGCATCCGAATTGATCCAATTCGCTGACGGCAAATTGGTCATGGTCGGTGGGCGGGTTACGCCAGGTGCCCCGATCACGAGTGTTCCCCTTCGGCAATTGCGACTGCGGTCGGCGGAGTGGGGATGGGTGATAGCGGCCCTGGTACGAGACGGGCAGACGATTGTCGCCCACGGTGATACCGAGGTGATTGCTGGTGACCATGCCCTGGTCATGACGAACGACCACAACGTGGAACGGGCGGCGCAGATGATCGGTCTCAAACGGACCCATTACAACCGGGCGATCATCTTTGGCGGAACACGGCTCGCCCAACTCACCGCTGACAGGATGTTGGAAGCCGGGCTGGAGGTGGTATTGGTAGACGAGGACGCAAACCGTTGCCAGGCGCTTGCCGACAAGCATCCCAGGGTTCTGGTGATGTGTGGTGACCCCACCGATCCAGACCTGGCATCGAGCCTCGAACTCGGTGCTGAAGATGTAGCCATGGGCCTGACCGGCTGGGATGAGGTAAACCTGCTGGCTTGCCTGGTTTCCAAAGCGAGCGGCGCAGGAATGACCATTTCCCGTTTTCATCGCATCGCGTATGTTGGATTGCTCGCCGGGATCGGGATTGATGCCGCCGCGTCGACCAGGTTGATGGCTGCAAATGCCATCCTCCAGTTCGTCAGATTCGGGGAGGTGGAGCGGGTGGTCACATTTAGTGACACCGATGCCGAGGCCATTGAGATGGAGGTAGGCGAAGATGCTGAGGCTGTTAACCGCAGCCTCTTCGACCTCAAGCTCCCTATTGGTGTCATAGTTGGAGGTGTCTCCCGCAACGGCACCACGTTCGTTCCGGACGGTTCCACGGTGATCCGGGCCGGTGATCACATCATCTTCTTCTCTCTTCCCCGGGATATCCAAGAATCCACCGCCATCTTCTCGGCATGACCACCACCAAACGCGATCGGAGGGGCGGATCACCGGTTCGCAAGCTCGCGAAGACAGTTGCGTACGTGATTGGTTCGGTGTTGTTATTCGTAGCCATCGCGATGATGTCGGCAGCTGTTGTCTCTTTGATATATGCCGAATTCGATACCGCCTTTCGAATCACTATTGCCGCTGGAATAACCGCCGGCGCTGGCTATGTCAGCCGACGTTTTGTCCGCCGGCCCGCATCGATCACAGTCAAAGAGGGATTCGCCACCGTGGGGCTGTCCTGGTTCATTTTCTCGCTATTTGGAGCCCTCCCCTATCTGATCACCGGATTCATACCGTCGTTCACCGATGCAATCTTTGAGACCGCCTCGGGATTCACCACGACCGGCGCATCCATTCTTGCCGACCCATCGGTGCTCGACCACGGGATCGCCTTCTGGCGCGGGATGACACAATGGCTCGGTGGGATGGGTGTAATCGTCCTCGGCGTTGCGATTCTTCCCCTTCTCGGGACCGGGGGAATGCAGTTGGCACGGGCCGAGTCACCGGGGCCCACGCCGGACCGCCTCACCCCTCGTTTCCAGGGCACCGCCAAACGGCTTTGGATCGTCTACTTGATCATCACTCTCATCGAAGTGGTCTTTCTTGCCGTTGGCGATATGGACATATTCCAGTCTGTAATCCATTCAATGACCACTATGTCAACAGGGGGTTTCGGAACAGAACCAACCTCAATCGCTGGATTCTCGGCATATACCCAATGGGTGATCACCGCCTTCATGTTTATTGCCGGGGTGTCCTTCGCCCTCCACTATCGCGCCTTTTCCAAACCAGTCGAGTATGTGAAGAACTCCGAATTCAGGCTCTACACGTTCATCTCGCTGGCAGCGGTCGTCATAGTGGCTGGCGGACTCTTCACTGACCTCGGCCCGGGTGACGCAATCCGGCACGGCGCTTTTAACACGATCGCACTCACAACGACCACCGGGTTCGCCTCGACTGACTTCGGGTTGTGGCGTCCGGCACTTCAGATCATGGTTGTCGGGTTGATGTTTCTGGGAGGTATGGCGGGATCGACCGCGGGTGGAATCAAGACTTTCCGGATCGGGGTCCTATCCAAGGCCGCTTACGCCGATCTCCGTCGTCTGGTTTATCCCAAGGGTGTTTTCATAACCCGATTTGGTGGGTCGAGGGTGAGCGAGCCCGTGGTCGAGGCCGTACAGAGCTACTTCCTGTTCTACATGTTCTTGTTCATGTCGGGAACGTTTCTGGTGGCTTTCATCGACGCCAACTTCGCCGAAGGCCTCGATCTGGTGACCACCACCAGCGCGGTCGCCTCCTCAATCGGCAATATCGGGCCCGGGCTCGGAGAAGTTGGTCCCGCGGCTAACTATGCAGGACTCCCCGGTTTGGTGAAGTGGCTGTTGGCCGGCCTGATGATTGTCGGTCGGCTCGAGATCTTCCCGGTTTTGGTGCTCTTCACGAAGGATCTCTGGCGCCGTTGAAACCCACCCTTTTGTGAAGGGTATTTGCGTCCTGGACACCACAACCCTTCACAGAACGACTATTCCTCCTCGTCGCCGGCGAGGAACTCGAAGCTGAGGTCACCGATCCATACCTCGTCGCCGGGGCGAGCCCCCGCAGACCGCAATGCGTCATCGACACCGATCCGGCCGAGCCGGCGGGCGGCCATGTCGGCAGCTTCCGATATGGTTAGGTCGGCGAAGGCAACCGCTCGTTCCGCAGCCAATCCAGATACCCGCCAGCCGGCGCCTTCCTTACTGATGGAAAACCCAGGGCCCAACGGGCGATGGAGTACATAGCCGCGGCGATCGGGAGCATTTCTTTCGGCGGTCTCGATTAAGTCGGCAATCTCGTGTAGTGCTTCTTTCATACCGTCCCCGGTGACAGCAGAGACACCCATGGTGCCTTCCATCTCGAGTGAGTTGTCGAGGTCAGTTTTATTGAGCAAAACGATCCGGGGGCGAGCGGCCAGTTCTTCGGAATATTCGGCAATCTCCCGTGACAGTATCCGCAGCTGGTCTTCCGGGTCATGCTCCTGAAGGGTCGAGGGG
>JBBKXI010000233.1:0-7040 GCA_037969415.1 Acidimicrobiia bacterium
AGAGTCGCTCACCAATGTCTTAAGACACGGCGGCTCCGGGGCCAGTGCGGAAGTGAACCTCAGATACGGTCCCGACTCGTTGGTGCTTGAAGTTCTTGATGACGGCCGCGGTGCGGCAGCGGCGGACTCAGGCCGGGGTCACGGGATAGTTGGGATGACAGAGCGAGTCGCAGTACTCAGTGGCGACTTCAGCGCCGGACCCCGCCAGGGCGGCGGATTCCAGGTCAAAGCGACCATCCCCTACGCGTCATGATCAAGGTACTGCTCGCCGATGATCAGGCAATGATCCGCTCAGGTCTGAGAATGATCCTCGAATCCGAAGCCGATCTTTCCGTCATCGGAGAGGCGGAGAATGGAGAAGAAGCAATCCGTTTGAGCAAACGGGAAAAGCCCGACGTGGTCTTGATGGATGTCCGCATGCCCGGGGTCGATGGTCTGGAGGCGACCCGACAGATTCATCAGACACTTCCGGGAGTGAAAGTGATCGTTCTTACGACATTCGATCTCGACGAGTACATATACGCAGCCTTGCGAGGAGGGGCGAGCGGGTTTCTTCTTAAAGACGCGGATTCGGAGACTCTGATCCGGGCAGTTCGGATTGTTGCCGCTGGTGATGCGCTGATCGCCCCCTCGGTAACCAGGCGTTTGATTGACGAATTCGCCTCCCGGCCAACTCAACCGCAAGCAAAGGGTCTAGACGAACTCACCGAGCGGGAAATCGAGGTCCTACAACAAATGGCGCGTGGCCTCTCCAACGCGGAGATCGCCGAAGAGCTTTTCGTCTCAGAGGCAACAGTGAAGAGCCATGTTTCGCACCTGTTATCCAAACTCCAGCTTCGGGACCGGGTCCAGGCAGTGGTTGCCGCGTACGAGGCCGGACTGGTGACCCCCGGCCAGTAATCGGTCTCATCCTTGAGGATGAGACCGAGACTGCCAACTATCCCGGTGGATGGCTGGCATAACCATCTTTCGCCCGATGACACCGGACTCACGATGACCGATGATGTCATCACATATTTCGAAGAAGGAGACAAGGGTGACCCTCACCAAGGACAAGATCGCAGCCGGCGTAGCCGCTCGGATGCGCGACGGCGTAAAGACCTATGGAGAGGGAGACACCCATGTGCGCGCCCTCGACGGGGTTTCGATCGACTTCGAAAAGGGCCGATTCACCGCGATCATGGGTCCGTCAGGTTCGGGTAAGTCAACTCTGCTCCACACTCTTGCCGGGCTGGACTCCCTCGACTCGGGGAGTACGTTCATCGGCGAAGTCGATCTCACAACACTGAAGGACAGGCCCCTCACTGAGATCCGCCGATCAAAAATCGGGTTTGTGTTCCAGTCCTTCAATCTGATCCCCACACTCACCGCCGAGGAGAACATCCTTCTGCCGCTCTCGATCGCAGGGGCGACCGCCGATCCGGATTGGTTCACGACGGTTGTCTCGACCGTTGGGTTGGAAGACCGTCTCAGCCATCGGCCCTCCGAGCTTTCAGGCGGCCAGCAACAACGTGTGGCTGCCGCACGCGCCCTCGTAACCAGGCCGGAAATCGTCTTTGCTGACGAGCCGTCCGGAAATCTCGACACCAAATCGGGCGCTCAATTGCTCGACTTCATGCGGCGCGCTGTCCGTGAATTTGGCCAGACCATCGTAATGGTGACTCATGATCCCGTTTCCGCGAGCTACGCCGACAGAGTGGTTTTCCTGGAGGACGGCAACGTCGTCGGACAGATGGACAACCCCACTACCGAGTCGGTCATCGACTACATGAAGAATTTGGGGGCCTGATCGTGTTTCGTGCTTCTATCAAAAGTCTCTTCGCCCACAAGATGCGTCTGTTGATGACGGCGTTGTCGGTGGTCCTTGGAGTCGCCTTTGTTGCGGGATCCTTCGTTTTCACCGACACGATTGACGCTACCTTCGATAGCCTCTTCACCGACGTCTATGCCGGCGTCGATGCCACTATCCGACCCGACACCGACACACCTGGTGTTGAAGAGCCGTCGATAGACGAGAGCGTCTTATCTGACATTCTTGCCGTAGAGGGTGTCGATGCTGCCGCCGGTAGCGTTGCTGGTTACGCCCAGATGATCGACGCCGAGGGCGCACCTATCGGGGGGCAAGGCCCACCAACCTTGGGGTTCAGCTGGGTCGATATACCGGCGGTCAACTCGCTGCGTATCGCACCCGAGAACGGCCGCTCGCCAGAGTCGGCGGGTGAGGTCGTGATCGACGTGGCAACTGCCGAGGGAAACAATCTCTCGGTTGGGGACCGCATTGACGTTCAGACCGAAAGCGGACTGGGTGAATACGAGATCGTGGGTCTCGCCAATTTTGGCACTGAAGACAACCTGGCCGGCGCAACCCTCACAGTATTCACACTCGACGAAGCTCAAAGGGTATTTGGCCTTGAGGGCCGGCTCAGTTTGATCGACGTGGTGGCTACTCCAAGTGTCGAGCAAGCCGATCTGATAACTGCACTCACGTCGGCGGTTCCTTCTGACCTAGAGGTCGTCAGTGGCGAACAGCAGACCCAGGAAGCCTTAGACGAAATCAACGAAGGTCTTGGATTCCTCAGTACTGCTTTGCTGGCCTTCGCCGGGGTTGCAGTGTTCGTGGGCGCCTTCGTGATCCAGAATACGTTCAGGATCACCGTCGCCCAAAGAACCCGTGAACTTGCCCTCCTTCGAGCCATCGGCGCTACCGGTCGGCAGGTGACGTTGAGTGTGCTCTTCGAGGCGCTCGTGGTTGGCGTTGTTGCGTCAGCGCTTGGTGTCCTCGCTGGAGTAGGCGTCGCCGGACTGATCAAAGCCGGAATGAACTCAGTCGGGTTTGGCCTGCCCGAAGGTCCCTTGACACTTGAGCCGAGAACAATCGTTGTCTCCATGCTCGTCGGCGTGGTGGTTACGAGCGTTGCCGCCGTCCTGCCCGCGTTGAAAGCCGCCCGTATTCCACCGGTGGCCGCGATGTCAGAGCCAGTAGCGCGTGTTGGCCGCAGACCATTGCGGACCCGAGCAATCGTAGGAATCGTGGTCACGGCACTCGGCGCCGGGCTCATGGCTGCCGGCCTGATCCTCGAAAACGGCTCTTCTCTGGCCATGGTCGGGGTCGGGGCGGTGGGTGTCTTCTTAGGAATGTCGACGTTGGCACCACTGGTAGCCGTTCCGTTCTCCCGGCTGATTTCGCTCCCATTCCGTGGGATAACAGGCGATCTTGCCCGTGGTAACACGGCCCGCCAGCCGAGGAGAACGGCTTCTACTGCTTCGGCGTTGATGGTTGGTGTGGCACTTGTCGCATTCGTCTCCATATTCGCCGCCTCTGTGAAGGCTTCTGTGACCGACACCCTCGACGGTGCATTCCCGGCCGACCTTGCGTTCTCCTCGACCAACTTCAGCGTCGGCGTGAGCCCGTCGGCCCTGGATGCCGTGGCTCGCCTCGACGAGGTGGAAGTTGTATCGGCCGTTCGCACTGGATTGGTGACAATCGACGGTGTTGAACTGAATGTGGTTGGTGTCGAGCCCGACACGGTCGGCTCGGTGTACGACGCTGATCCATCAATCCCGATCGCGGAACTCGGAAGCGGGATTCTGGTCCAATCCGGGATCCTCGAAGCGAATGGCTGGGCGATTGGTGACCAGATTGCCGTGGATTACCCGTCAGGCGACACGATCGACACCACGATCGTGGGTACCTACGAAGATCAGACATTCGCCAATCTGATGATCTCTGAGGTGACATTCCTGGCCTATGTCGGAGATGACATAACCATTGGATTCGCCGACCTGGCCCCCGGGGTCGGGATTGATCAAGGCGTGGAAGCAGTTGACGAAGCTCTCGTCGAGTTCCCCTACATCGACGTGAATACCAAGTCTGACCAAATCGCAGAAGCCGAGACTGCAGTGGACCAACTGGTCGCTCTGTTTTCAGGGCTTCTCGGTCTGGCGTTGGTGATTGCCGTCCTCGGAATAGCCAATACGCTTGCACTCTCGATTGTCGAGCGGACACGCGAAATCGGTTTGCTGCGCGCGGTGGGAATGCACCGTCGGCAGGTAAGGAGAATGATCAGAACGGAAGCCATCGTCACAGCCGTTTTTGGGGCGGTGCTAGGGCTCCTGATTGGCTCGACCATTGGCTTTGGCGTCATCAGCTCCCTGGAAGGCAACGGCCTCGGGACGTTCGCCATCCCAGCCGGTCAACTCGTGATCTGGCTTGTCGTAGCCGCTGTGGCTGGAGTGCTCGCAGCTGTAGGCCCCGCCCGCAAAGCGAGCCGGCTGGACGTCCTCAAGGCAATCTCCTACGAGTGAGGTGCCCGAATCGAGGCAGGCCCTAGGAGGAACCACCCGATCCCGATGGTGATGAACCAGACAGCGTCGGGGGGGTCCCAAACATCTCTCGCTAGGGCGTGGAACCCATAGGTCACAGCTGCAACCGCTGCCACCGCCAGAGGGACCCACCTCGCCCAGCCGGGAAACACGGCCGAACGGATCACTCCAATCCCGAGGAGGAAGAAGCCAAAGGGGAGGATGAAGAGCCCGAACGAGTATGCAAGAAGAAACCCGATGTAAGCGTCGAGGGGCAGGAGGTCCAGGCCAAACCCGATCCCAAAAATGGCGCTACTGAGGCCGACCACCCGTCCCCCGATTCGGGCGAGACGATTGTCGAGTGACCGGGCCATCGACCAGATACCCCGACCCGCTGCCATTCCGGCGAAAACGGCAAGGACCAGAAAGATGACCGGTAGACCGTCGTCGGTATCGGTGTACGTCGTGACTAAAACGAGGACTCCGACCAGCCAGGCGATTCCCCCAGCCGAAATGAGCCAGCCACGAGCCCGATTCGTCATATCGCGAGCACGTGGGATTTCGATTCGTTGCCCACCAGTGCCACGAGGCCGATCCCCGCACCGATCCTGTCGATATTTAGGTGCGCGGAATTTGCCATCTCCTAGACCCCTTACTGGTTCTCCGACCCGAGCGGAAACGCTTCTCCGCATACAGACGAATCACGATCCAATCCGGGTGACATGCCCGCGATTCGAACCCGCCACCGGGATGAAGGAGTCCGTCACCCGAATCGGCGTCCCGACCGTCTGTATATGTGTGAAACCTCCCATCCGTTTGATCATCGGAGTCGCGCTTGCACTTGCGGCATGTGCAACTGCCGAACCGGTAGGAACGACCACGAACTCTTCACTACCCGACGCAACCAGTCCGCCAACTAAGGATGGGCCGATCCCCGTCATCGTCGATTACAGCCCCACCGTCTCTGACGTCGGTGGCCTCCTCTATCTCCTCTCGCATCCTGGCGTCGAGGTAGTGGCGGTATCGCTATCGGAAACGGGCGAGGCTGGATGTGAGTTGGGAGCTGAAGTCACACTCGGGATTCTGGAGATGATGGGGAAGGGACAGGTCCCTGTCGCGTGCTCGGACGAGATTCCAAATGGTGCCAATCGATGGCCAGAGGAATTCTCGCCCCGCAACCCCGGTCTATTGGACGGCTTGCCATCGCCGAGCGCAGAGTTGGATTCGCGCAGTGCGCCGGAGCTAATCGCCGAAGTGGCTGCAGCATCCGAAAGACCCGTAACTATTTGGGCTGTCGGTCCTTTGACCAACGTCGCTCGGACACTCGTCGACCATCCAGAAGTGGTCGCCAGTATCGAGAGAATCGTGATCATGGGAGGGGCGGTCGACGTCGCCGGGTCAGCGATGATCGAGCCGGCGGAATGGAACTTCTATATCGACGCAGCGGCTGCAGCAACAGTCATCGAATCGGGGGTCTCTATCACGCTCGTTCCCCTCGACGCAACTAACGATGTCCCCGTGCCGGCGTGGTACCAGGCTGCGCTGGCCGAAGTAGAACAAAGCCCTCAGATCGTCTACCTGGCGGGCGTGGTCAGCAATTTCCCCAACGCCACCAGTGGTTTCTACTACTTCTGGGACGAACTGGCCGCCGCTGTCATTACCGGCGATATCGCCGTCGAGACGTCGACCGCCACGCTGTCGGTCGACGTCGGCGGTGGCAACAACGGCTGGAGCAAACATGACCCTGGCGGGATACCGGTCCTAGTCGTGACCGGCGTCGAGCCAAACACGTTCTACGAAGAGTTCCTCACCCGCATCTCCGGAGGTCCCTTCACCGCCAGAGCCGGCGCTACACCAGATGAGTCGTCGTACCTGATGGCAGTGGCGGATTCGCTCACTGACTTCATCGCAGCGATTACAGCGACTTGGGAGGACCCGGCGTTTAGTGAAGACGGCCCATTCGACTCCGAGGCATTCGCTGCCGCGTTCGACCACATATTCACCGGGCTCGACCTGAGTTACAGCGAAGTCTCCACATTGACTCCCCCTGCGTCGCTGGCCGAAGAGCATGACGGATTCCTGTCCACCGTCGAAGCAATCCTCGAGATGCGAGCGGCATTCCTAGACGCAGTTCGATCCGCCGCTGACATGGATGAATTAGACGGTGTCTTCTCGCAACTTCCAGAATTCGACACAGCATGTCTCCCCCTTAAGAACGCCTCAGAACTTCTCGGCGTCGATGCAACGTTCCCTTGCGGGTAATCGCCCAGAGTCGGTCCGTCGAAGAGATTCGTAACGATCTCGTAGCGCACACCCGGGACAATTGACCATCGCAGCGATGACCAACTTCACGGCAAGACCCGACCGACAGACACCTCGGTTGTTGAAATTGCCCGACCGACTCGACGGAACGGGCCTTTTGGTCGTTCGCGCAATATGGCTCATTGTCGCCGTGGGACTGACATCCCTCGTCGCGTACGGATTCGTTAAGGCATATCGGGACCCGCAACTTCTCTCCATCACAGCGCTAACTGAACTCTTTATAGAGTTCAACCTCGGGCTCGCCCTGATGATCAGCCTCGCTCTCGTCGGCCCGTTCGCCGCTGTCGTGATAGTCAGCTCTATCGTTTTTCTCCGCAAATCCGACGACCCGATGGCATTGTTATTGACCTGCACCCTCCTGGTCTTCTACGCATACGCCACACGAACATTCATCTCATATCAGGACACTGTGGTGC
>JBBKXI010000234.1:0-7280 GCA_037969415.1 Acidimicrobiia bacterium
GGGTTGAGCCGTACGACTGCCTCCGAACCCACCAGAGTTCGGGTAAGCGCCGACATCGCAACGAGCAGGGGGAGGGCATATAGGGCGATTCGGCCTAGTCTCGCCGACGTCCTCGCTCCCTGTGGGGCGTGTCCCGAAGGGAATGTGAGGGTCATCGCGGCAAACACGGCGAAGACAGCAGTCCATGACCAGCTCTCGACCCAAGCCGCCGCTTCCGGCCCGGCGAACGAGAGACCGGCAAACCCGTTGGCAAACACGATGGCCAGACCGGACAAGGTGAGCAGCCAGCCGGTGAGGTGGCCATCGCGTCGGGCGATGATCAACCCTCCCAGATAGGCGTAGACGACGAAAGCGACACCGTCCACGATCGGTTCTGAAACGACGACATCAGAGCCAAGTAATTGGCCTCCCACTACCGCTAACCCTGCGGCCACAATCGAGCCGAATCCAAGCCAACGAGCCATCGTCGATTTATAGCCCGACAGCGTTACGGAGTCGTTACGAAATAGACTGACGATTCACCCCATAAGCAGACACGGCCAAATCTGATGGCGTTGCTCGTGCGCCCAAGGCCTTTCTCGGCGACTGGCAGAAGGCCGACGAATTGGTGGAACCGAGTGCGATAGTGGACAAATAGTGGAAATCAAAGAGGCGCCTAACAATCGGTTCGCGGGCCGTCAGATTTGGGGGGATTCATGGTCTTGTGGCAATAGACACATGCTCGGTCTCAGGAGCGGATGTGTTCCAGGTCTTTCTCTGGTAGCCCGTATCGGTTGTTGGCCATATCCAGCATTATCGACGCCAGAGCCTGGCGCTGGTATCTGCCGTATTTGCGGGAGGGTCGAGCGAGACGTCAGGGACTAAAGCAAGTCTGCGAAATGGGGCCATTCCAGGACAGATCACCGGCGGGTGGTCGACAACTCAGTAGGTCACCCCGACCAATTCATAGGGCGCGTTGCCTTAGAAATCTCCGTGAGTTTATTCACTCGCGCCACTCTGACAAAAGGTTGGTTGCATCGTCAGCGAGGCCCTGCCCCGCTTCTTCGTAAAGGTTGCGGGCGACATCCACTCCGGCCTCATGCAAATCGGCTACCTGGTCCCGGAAGACTGCGATGGCGGCGATCGACGCTCTCGGCAGAAACTCACGGATCCGGCGAACGCACTCGAGGTTGGCGTCGTGGCTGCTCATCGCAGCAACCACAAGCTCAACATCCGGATGAAGCCGAGCTCGCTCCCAGAAGTCCCGATCGAGCGCATCTCCTCGAATGACCGCCCGACCTTCGCGAACATGACTTGACACCAGATCCTGTTGCCGATCAAGACCAACTACTCGACCTTGTCGGCGCTTAACCAACTCGTCATAGGCTCCCGTTCCCACTCTGCCCATCCCAAAAACCAGAACCAGCGCATCGTCAAAGTCGAAGATCGCGTCTGCGGCCACGATCGGATGCCGTTCGAAACGCGCTAGTAGATGGAACCACCGGTCATACATCCGGTACCGCATCGAATTCGCAACCGATGCTGCGGTCAGCGAACCGGCAACGGCGACGCCGATTGTTGGGATCCATGCAGAATCAACTGCCCCGCTTGCTGCCGCAGCGACTATCACAACCAAGCCGAATTCACTGTACGCAGAGAGCGTGAGCGACGTGTGCACGGCTGTTCGAACCCTCAAGCGGAATCGGGTCAACAACCAAACAAGAGCAAAACTCCTCGTCGGAAGGAGGAATATCGCACCCAGGGCAACCACGAGTCCCTGCGCAGTAGGCAGCCCGACGAGCCCTATCGACAGGAAGAAGCCGACCAGCAGAAGGTCCTTGACCGCAAGTATTCGTTCTGCCAACTCTCCGGCTCGTGCGTGGCTGGCCAAAGCGATACCCACCACCAGGGCACCTAGGTCGGCTTTGAGACCAACGAGATCAAAAGCCGCCGCACCGACACCTACAGCCAACGTGACGCCGAGCAAGACAAGAACCTCACCGTGACCGCTTCGGTCTAGGAACCACCCGAAGACCGGCTTCGCCACCAACAGGCCTGGGATTACCAACAAGGCCCAAGCCGAGGGCCAGACACCGTCAGAAACCGCTAGATAACTGACGGCCACAACATCCTGGAGAATCAGGATTCCGATTGCGATTCGTCCACCGATGGATGCGCCTTCATCGGTCCGCTCGAGGGCTTTGACCGCGAACACGGTGCTGGAGAACGACAGCGCTAGCCCAATGATGAGGGCCGACCTGAAGTCGAGGTTGTACGGACTGTCCACCTCGAAGAAACGAAGGGAGAGGAGGGCCGCTGCGGGAATAGCGACCCCGACGACGCCGAAGATCGCGGCTGTGCCCCAGACGTGCTTGTGAGAAAAGGTATGGAATCTGACCTTCAAACCGACCGCGAACAGCAGCAACAAGATGCCGAGGTCCGCCACGCTTTCGATAAATTGGCTCGACTCGATATTCAGAAGATTCAGGACGTACCCAGCGACGAGGTATCCGACCAGGGGAGGCAAGCCTATCCGCGATGCAGCAAAGCCAAGTATGTAGGCTGCTAGGAGAATCGAAACTTCCATACCCGATTATCGCAGAGGGTTGGGTAGTGATGCGCAGGGTGGCGTCCGCCAGCACCAAGTTCTGAAAACCCCAGGCACAACTCGACAATTACTGAAACCTCGCTCGTTTCCGGCGGGACTGAGCTTCGAATAGGGCGAGTAAAGCCAACTACGGCGACATCCCATGAAGGTCGTCTGGCCCGATGAATACCGGGACAGGTTGACAACGCGTGAGATGCCTACTCCTCCCAGTCCACCACTGTCGCCCTGCTCCGGACTTCCCGGCTCCGACCACGATCATGTCGATTCCTACTTGTCTCGTGTAATCGGCGATGGCGCGGTCACCCTGGCCAAACAAAAGAACGGTGTCCGCGGAGTCCCAGCCCGAGCCGCTGGCGATATCTTCCAAGGCCACCTTGGCCTCAGATTGCGAAGCTCGACCAGACCAGGTCGTCTCACAGTCATAGTCGAGCACCGACGCGAGAGTGAGGCTTGTTACCCGATCGCCAAACAAGGTCAAAGCAGACCGGAGGGCCTGAACGTCTTCGGCGCCGCCTCGATACCAGAACAGGACATGGAACCGGCCGGTCATCGGACTAGCGATTTGGCTCGACGCGCCGCGCAGCCTCTTGTGATAACGGATTCGCTGAAACGCGATCGGGACCGCGAGGGGCCCGAGAACCGAACCAAGGACTAGCCACGAGTAAAAGTCATATCCCCGCCTTCGCATAAGGAGAGCCAATACCAGCGCGATGACCAGCCACGTAAGGGCCAAGAGCAGCATGACACGAGTAGCCGTCATCAGATCCCCGGGCTTGCTTCGACTTGGCCCCCCGCCAGGAGGTGTCCGTCAATCGCGACTGAACCGATGCTTGGTTGGCATGGGGGCACAGACTGGGGATGCCGTCCGCTGGTCATCGTGAGTGACTCCGGTCCTCGGGGACCGACGCTGAAACTCGCTCATTGTTGGTCCAATAGATACTGGCCACGATCGAAGCGACGATCATGGAGAAGATCACCGCCAAGGAGACATAAGTGTTGAGGTGGAACCAGTGCGATGCGGTCATCTTCAAACCCACAAACACCAAGATGCCTCCTAGTGCGTGCGGCAGATAGTGGAACCGCTCTCGTGCGTCCGCCAGCAGGAAGTACATCGCACGCAACCCCAGAATCGCGAAGGCGTTCGACGCGAAAACAAGGAACGGCTCGTGGGAGACGGCGAGGATGGCAGGTACCGAATCGACGGCAAATATCACGTCCGTGATTTCAACAACGAAGAGGGCAGCCAGCAGCGGGGTCGCGACCCATCGACCATCGATTCTCGTGATGAATCGCTGTCCGTCGAACTCTTCTGAAACCGGCATAAACCTGCGCAGCATCTGCGTTCCGCGGTTGGCCTCGGTCTCACCTTCGTCAGCACGGTGTCGAATGACTTTCGCCCCGGTGAAAACGAGAAACACACCGAATACCACGAGGACCCACCAGAATCGGCCGATAAGGGCGGTTCCAAGAAAGATGAAGACCGCCCTGAGGGTCAAGGCGCCGAAGATTCCCCAAAATAGGACACGATGTTGGTACTTGACCGGGATCGACAAGCTGGCAAAGAGCATCGCCCAGACAAACACATTGTCGACACTCAGGGACTTCTCGATCAGATAGCCGCTGATGTATTCGCTGAACGCCGGACCGCCATACACGACCGCAACCAACGCTCCGAAGGAAAGACCACAGACCACCCAAGCAATCGACTCCCCAACCGCCTCCCTCATCGAAGGCGCATGGGCTTCACGGTGCCGAAATAGATCAATCCCGAGCAGCACGAGAATCGCCACTATCAGCGAGACCCAGGCGAAAGCGGTTACATCAAGGTCGACGAACTGAGAAGCACGTCCTGTAGCAGCCCAAAGCATTTAGTTGTCCTTTCAACTGACGCGTATTGCGCAGTCGAAAGTCTCGCTGCCACCGCTCAGGTGGTCGGGCGGCCGAGCACCGAAATGCTGTCTTGACGACCGGTCCGTAGGGCTACTCCCCTTCGACCGCGTCAGTATGCCCTGGAAAGGTCTAACAAGCAAGGACAATCTCACCGGCATCCAGACCGAAAAAAGATCCTCGGGATCAGATAGCCCGATCTATCTCTTTGAGATGAGTGTTGAAATCGGCGGAGGAATCCTCGTCGCGCTTAGCAAGGAAGGCTTGAAGCTGAAAGGCGTCCGCCAGGGAAGTCCCCGATGCGATCTCTGAGGCGAGTCGTTCATCTCGATCGACGGCGAGCGCGGCGCCCTCGAGAACCTCTTGGAGGGCATCAACGGCCGAAGGGTCCCTCGACGTCAATTGCCAACTAACAACCTCAACCACCGGCACCGCGGGGACGTTCCCAAGACCTAGTGATTTTCCGGGTTCGACCCACGTCGAGATACAGATGATCATGATCGACCGGGAAGTGGAGCTGAGGGGATTTGAACCCCTGACCCCGTGACTGCCAGTTACGGGAGGCACCTGAAACCGTCAATGGATGGCTGACGTCGCTACCCCTAAATGTGTTATGAAACCTGACTGTTACAGACTTGTGAGCTGATTCTCCCGATGGTGCCTGACTCCTCGAATTCGACCCCTGGGGGGTCGGCGACCAATAAAAACCCAGAAAATACCGGCCGGTGGCTGACCTGCGGTGACAGTCACAGATCTAGATCAGTGATTCGTCTGCCTGGACGGCTGGTTCGGCGGTGCTGTAGGCGTATATGCCGTATAGAAGTGCTAGTCCCAGGGCCAACTTTGGTCAGCGAACCGGCCAAGCTTCATCTTCAGCACAACCGGACGCAGGGACGTGACCCTTACGATCGCCTCATCGGTGACGCCTAACGCGGTGATCCAACCTTGTTTGCACGAGAGGATGAGGTGATGGCAGCGTGGCGTGTGGTGGACGGCATCCTCGACGACCCACGCCCTGTGGAAGTTTACCAACGAGGCGGATTAGGCCCCGACGCTGCGAACCAACTACTCGGCGACGACTGGTCTTGGATCACCCGATAGCCACCGCCAACGGCCGGACCGAGATCGCGAAAGATATCGTTGCCGTGGCGTCAAACCACCATCCGTGGTTGCTAGCCTTCCCGGTTCGGGGATGGGGTTAGCTGCTCAATCGAAAGGAGAGGCGATGAACCGCCTTAGTAGATGGGTTTTGTTGGCTGTGATAACAGCCATGGTGGGAGCACTGATGCCGGCGGCCGTAGCCGGTCCGGCGTCGTGTGACACCAGGGTGAACAACACGATCGACAAGTTGCTCGAATGTGTCGACGTTGTCGGGGCTCGTGAGCATCAGGCCGCTTTCCAGGCCATTGCCGACGCCAACAACGGTATACGGACCTCTGGAACACCGGGCTATGACGCCAGCAAGGATTATGTGGTCGAGCGAATGACCGCTGCTGGTTACAAGGTGACCGTACAGCCCTTCGACTTCCAGACCTTTATCGTGCTGTCGCCGACGATCCTGGAGTTTGTTTCCCCGATGGTCGGGCCGATCGTTAACAACGTCATGTCGTATTCGGGAAGCGGTGACGTCATCGGTTCAGTCGCCACACCCAACCTGATGATCACCGGGTGCGATGCCGCCGATTTCGCCGGTTTTCCCGCAGGGAGTATCGCTCTGATCAGCCGTGGGGCTTGCTCCTTCGCGCTCAAGGCGACCAACGCTTCCAACGCTGGCGCAGTCGGGGTGATCATCTACAACAACGTCCCGGGCACACTGAACGGAACATTGGGTAGCACCTTCACCCTGAACATCCCTGTCACGTCAGTGACTGCTGCGGTCGGCGCTGAAATGTTGGCGTCGCTTCCCCAAGTGGTCCGCCTCAAGGCTGACACTTTCCGGGGGATGGCTACCACGTACAACGTCCTTGCCGAGAAGACCGGCAAGAACCAGAACAATGTGGTCATGGCGGGCGCCCATCTCGACTCGGTCAACGCTGGTCCCGGTATCCAGGACAACGGTTCCGGCTCGGCAGCGTTGTTGGAAGTTGCCGAGCAGATGGCCAAGGTCAAGCCGCAGAACACTGTTCGCTTCGCCTGGTGGGGGGCCGAAGAGTCGGGTTTGGTCGGGTCCACCCATTATGTGAACAATCTGTCCGAAGGGGAACAGGCCAAGATCGCCTTGTATCTGAACTTCGACATGATCGGATCGCCGAACCATGTCTTCTTCATCTACGACGGTGACGACTCAGACGGAGTTGGGGCCGGGCCTGGTCCTGCAGGATCGGCACAGATCGAGGCACTGTTCGAGAAATACTACAACAGCGTCGGAGAGCCCTTCAAGGGAACCGACTTCAGTGGACGGTCCGATTATGGGCCATTCATCGCTGTCGGAATACCCTCTGGTGGCCTCTTCACCGGAGCCGAAGGTATCAAGACCGCCGACGAAGTGGCTCTGTGGGGCGGCACCGCCGGCATGCAGTACGACCCGTGCTACCACCTGGCGTGTGACACCTACGACAACATCAACCTGGCGGCCTATGACATCAACGTCGATGCCGTGGCCTACTCGGTCCTCTCGTATTCGATGAGCACCGAGTTGATCAACGGGACCAAGAGCAAAGGAAACTTCAAGCCACCCGTTGACCCCGATGCGCCTTTAACGAGCTGACCTCCTAAGTTCGATTAGCTGACAGAAGGGGCCGACCCCCCGGGGTCGGCCCCTTCTCGCGTCATTACCCTTGCTCTCGGCCACGAATCGGGGCCAGAT
>JBBKXI010000235.1:0-2852 GCA_037969415.1 Acidimicrobiia bacterium
GGAATGATTCATCATGGATGGACGTCGTTGCCCCGGTACTCAAATCAGCCCAATCGATCATGGTCGTGTCGGCAACGGTTCGGGAGGCGAGTCGGATCGCAGAGTCATTACGACTCCAATTCCCCGACTCAGTAGTCCTGGTACCCGACGGCAACGACTCGAAAGTAACACGAGCTTGGGAAGCGGCCGCCCGGCGAGGAACGATTCTGGTGGGCACCCCCCGGATTGCTGCGTGGCCGATGCCCGTAATCGGGCTGGCGATCGTCATTGAAGAAGGTCGGCGTGCGATGAAAGATCGACAGACTCCGACGATCCATGTGCGCGATTTGCTCCGAACACGTTCCCGGATCGAGGGCTTTGGGTTGCTCTTTGTGGGGCCAACGCCCAGCGTCGAGGCGATCGCCGCCGGAGCAGAAACAATCCAGCCGGAGAGGCCATGGGGTCTGGTTGAGACCGTCGACCGGCGCAACGATCCCCCCGGCTCCGGGTTCTTGTCCGACCGGGCAGTAACGGCCCTAAAAAATACTGCAGGCTCAGGGAACCGGGCGTTCGTATTCACCCATGTCCGCGCCGAGCACGCCAGTGCGCGATGTGTGTCTTGTCGATCTCTTCGACGGTGCGTTCGTTGCGGCTCCCAAATCGGACAACGACCGTCATGTCCTCGTTGTGGGTTGGAAGCACCCAAATGTTCGAACTGCGGGGGAGTGCAGTTCGAGTCGATGGGTTCTATACCCCGCCGGATTGCTGCGGAACTCGAGAAGCGCGTGGGCTCGGGTTTAGTCGGGCTGGTCGACGATGGACTCCCGATAACGGTGGGTACCGAACGAGATCTTGTCGCGATTGAAGGTATGCAACTGGCGGTCGCTGTCGATGTCGATTCGTTGCTCTACGGTTCCAACTATCGGGCGTCGGAGGAGGCGATTCGGGTTCTTGCCCGTCTGGTGGGATGCGTGATACGCGGCAAAGGATTTCGCACCCTTCTTCAAACATCCGACCCGGATTCGCACTTGATCGTCGCTTTGCGCCGTGGGGAACCGATCCCGTACCTTGAATCAGTTCTCGCCGAAAGAGCTCGCGACGGGTTTCCTCCGGCAACTGAGATGCTTGCAATCGAGGTAAAAGGTGCCGATGCCGATTCGATGAGCCCCGAGATCGTCGCAATCGCTTCAGGAATGGTCATGGGCCCGGTAGCTTCTGGCGATGGCTTGCGATGGTTGCTCCAGGGGGATCTCACTTTGGTCAAAACAGAGCTGCGGCGGGTGGTCCAACGACTCCGCGATTCGGGCGCCACTGTGCGTGTGGATGCAGATCCAATTGATCTTTGACGTCTGGCTACCCTTCTGCCCCGAAAAGCGTTTCAGACATCACTCTCAATCCAATGGCCCTTTTACCAATTCGAACTTACGGAGATCCGGTGCTTCGACTCACGACCAAACCGGTCACCGAGATCGACGACACAATCAAAGTGCTCGTCAATGACATGATCGAGGTGATGTATGCCGCCCCCGGTGTCGGTCTGGCAGCCAATCAAATCGGTGTTTCGAAGCGGATTGCGGTATTCGACGCCCATGACGATCTCGGGCCGAGGGTGATGATCAATCCTGAGATCGTGGAGTTGTCAGGGGAATGGGAGTACGAGGAGGGATGCCTGTCGGTTCCAGGCTATGTCTGGGAGATCAAACGGCCCGGGTTCGCCCGCGTCAAGGCCCTCGACATCAAGGGAAATCAAGTGGAATACGCCGGTGATGGTCTTCTCGGGCGAGTTCTGCAACACGAGGTCGCCCACCTGGACGGCGGTCTACTCATTGATGTTCTCGGTCGACTTGAACGTAAGCGCGCCTTGAAAGACCTGCGCAACGATGCTTTGGGGTTGGCATCTCGAGAATGACCAAAACAGCTTTTCTGGGGACACCCGAGGCGGCGTTGCCCACACTGAAGGCACTGTCCGAAACAAGTGACGTCGCCCTGGTCGTTACCCAACCTGACCGAGCGCGGGGCCGATCGAAGCAACTATTGTCGCCCCCGGTCAAAGTGGCGGCGAGCGAATTCGGTCTGCGTGTCGAGCAGCCGACCACATCTGTACTGCTCTACGAAGCGCTGTCATCGATACCCGACTTAGATCTCGCCGTTGTAGTGGCCTACGGTCGGATTATTCGCCCTGAATCATTGCTAATTCCCCGAATGGGCATGCTCAACGTCCACTTCTCGTTGTTACCACGGTGGCGTGGGGCAGCACCGGTCAATCGAGCTCTGATTGCCGGTGACACGATGACCGGCGTAACGATCATCAAACTCGACGAAGGATTGGACACCGGTCCGGTGATCACGGCGCAGGCTGTAGACATCGCTCCCGGCGAAAATGTCGGGTCTCTCACCGAAAGGCTTGCCGTCCTCGGGGCACAACTCCTGGCGAGATCGTTGCCACGGTATTTGTCAGGCGAGTTGGAACCCACACCGCAATCGGAGGAAGGTCTTACCTACGCATCGAAGATCGAAAAGGCGGACCGTTCCATTGACGTCAGCCTCACTTCAATCGAGATCGTGGATTTGGTTCGCGGTCTGGCGCCAGACCCGGGTGCGGTTCTCGCGATCGACGGGCAGCCACACAAAATCCTCGAAGCATCCGTGGTCGAAGAAATAATCGACGAGGGGACCTGGCAGTCTCGTGACGGTTCCCCGATCGTGGGCGCAGCGGGTGGTTCATTTCGGATCGATCTGATCCAGCCACCGGGGAGAACCGTCATGCGCTCAACCGACTGGTTGCGTGGGCGTGGCGTGCATTCCGGCGGCGTGGAATGAGCGACCCCTATAAGCCGCGACGATCCGCGGCAACAATTCTGGGGCGGGTGGTC
>JBBKXI010000236.1:0-4523 GCA_037969415.1 Acidimicrobiia bacterium
CTTGGTAGGTCGTTGGCCTGTGCTGGTGGCCGATTCTTCGTGGTAGATCTCGTTCAGTTGCTTTTCGATGGTGTCGTTGCGATGTTGGAGGGTGTGGTGGTAGCGGCAGAGGAGGATGAGGTTGTCGAGGTTGGTTTCGCCGCCATCGGCCCAGTGGATTTGATGGTGGACGTCGCACCATGTGGCGTCTCTTCGGCAGCCGGGGTCTTGGCAGTGGCGGTCCCTGGCGGTCACTGCTCTACGGAGGTCGGCGGGGATGACTCCGGTTTTTCTGCCGACGTCGAGGATTTCTGATTTGGGGCCGAGCACGATCCTGGTGATGGAGGCGTCGCAGCTGATTTGGCGGACGGTTTCGACAGGAAGGACTTGGCCTCGGGTACTCCCTCCATTCATGGAGGGAGTACCCGAGCGTCAGCGAGGGGGAGGGTTGACGTCGAAGCATCCACGCTGATCAATACGAGATGATTGGGCCTCCACCCTCGTCATCGTCTCTTCCCGAGACGATGCCACTCCCTCCGCAAGCGGAGGGAGAGTTCTGGTTTGGTGGTCATGTCGAAGTGGCGTCGGACCAACTGGGTTTCGAGGTCGAGTTCGATCCCGGTCTGGTCGACAGTGTTGCGCCAGAAGTTTCGCCTAGCTCGAGCACTCTTGAGAATTCAGGCAGGTCCAGGCCGAGGACACCTCGTATTCAACCAACCGGTTGACAAGGCATTTCGACTTCGGTATATTCAACTAAACGGTTGATTACGAAAGGAGTGCAATTGAGTGCTGATCCGCTGAGTGAGGTTTTCTCGGCATTGGCTGACCCGACCCGTCGCGACATGGTTGCGAGGTTGGCGGTAGCCGATGCCACGGTCAACGAGTTGGCAGAGCCTTATGACCTCACCGTCCAGGCGGTGTCCAAACACCTCAGGGTATTGGAAGACGCCGGCCTGGTCAGCCGCACCAGGGACGCGCAACGCCGGCCGGCACACCTCGAAGCGGAAGTATTCGATCTGATGACCAAATGGATAGAGCGCTACCGGCGTGAGGCCGAAGAGCGGTACCGCCGTCTCGATGAGCTCCTTGCCCAGATGCCCGACCAACCCGTGGGCCCGAACAAACCCGAGAACAAAGGAAAGAAGAAATGACAATGACGAAACACCAAACCGAGATAATTTTGGATCCAGATGTACCCCTTGTCCGGATCATCAGAGAATTCGACGCCCCGCCGGAGAAGGTCTTCCGAGCCCACACCGACTCCGACCTGGTCACCAAGTGGCTAGGCCCACGAGGTACGGAGATGAAAATCGACTCATGGGATTGCCGGGATGGTGGGTCTTACCGCTATGTCCACACCATCGATGAAGAAGAGTATCGATTTCGCGGTAGCTTCCATGAGGTGCGTCCTAATGAGTTGATCGTCCAAACTTTCAGCTACGAGGGTTTCCCGGACAGTGTCTCACTGGAGAAGCTGATGCTGGAGGACATCGGGAAGGGACGGACGCGGCTAACCGCGATATCCCTGGTGGACTCTTTCGAAGGCCGCGACGCCTTCGTCGCCAGTGGAATGGAACAGGGGATCAAGGAAGGTTACGAACGCCTCGACGAGGTACTAGCCGAGTAGCGGTCTGACCCATATGTTGACAACAGCGGGAGACCTCGACCCATGTCGAACATTGCAGCAATGCAGGGTTGAGGTCTCCCGTAAACGATGGGAGGCCTGTTGATTCCGGAATCTAAAAATGATGTTCGTTCCTCCGGGGGAGGAGTCCGACACCCGGAGATGGTGCGACTACGAGGTTGAGTCTTCGCTGACTTGTAGGGTTTTTAGGTCGGAGTGGAAGTCGAGGGCGTAATCGCCGCCTTCACGGCCGATCCCGGAGAGACGACAGCCACCAAATGGAGCGGTTAGGTCGCGGACCAGGAAGGTATTGACCCACACGGTTCCCACCCGCAGGGCGCGCCCGACCCGCTCGGCCCGTTCCGATGAGCCGGTGTAGAGGATGGCCGATAGGCCGTACTTGGTGGAGTTGGCCAGATCGACGCCTTCGGATTCGGAAGCAAAAGTCTGATATGTCAGTACCGGACCGAACACCTCGCGTTGGACGATTTCGGACTCGTTTGATTTGGGAGCAATCACCGTGGGTTCGTACCACAGCCCGTCTTCGGTATGGCGGCGGCCACCGCGCATGATCGTGTCTCCGGATTCCCGAGCGCGTTCCACGAAGCCTTCAACCCGGGCGATATGGTCGGGATGGATCATCGGAGAGATCGTGGTCGCCGGTTGGCGACTGTCCCCGAGCACATGCTTATCGGTGTAGGCATTGAAAAGATTCAAGAACTCGTCAGCAACAGACTCCTCTACCAGCAGCCGGGTTCCCGCGAGGCATACTTGGCCGGAGTCATCGAATTGGAGTGCCGCTTTCTTCGCTGCCGCATCGAGGTCGGAGTCGGCAAAGATCAAGAACGGACCTTTGCCACCCAACTCAGCAGTGAATGGGGTGATATTGCGCGCCGCCGCATCACCGATGTGACGGGCGGTCTCCACCGATCCGGTGAAGCTGATCCGGCGCACCCGGTGGTCTCCAACCAGTGCGGCGCCCACCTCTTCGCCGATCCCCTGGACGATGTTGAGCACACCAGGCGGGAATCCAGCCTCGTGGGCGAGGTCGGCCAGGATCGATGCCGAAAGCGGCGACCACTCGGCAGGTTTCAAGATCACGGTGTTGCCGGCGGCGAGAGCGGGGGCGATCTTCCATGTCGACAGCAACCATGGGGCGTTCCATGGAGTGATGATCACGGCGGGGCCAGCCGGCATCCGCTGCACCGTGTTGTCGGTCCCCTTGGAACTCCACTTTCTCTCCACATGTCCGGACGCTAGATCGGCGTAGTTCCTGAAATTCTCCGCCCCTCGGTGGATCACCCTCAATTGCAGGCTTTCAAGAAGCATCGCCATATCGACACATTCGACGGTCGCCAGCATGTCGATGTTGTCGTCGATGAGGTCGGCGAGACGACGGAGATACTCAGCACGCCCAGAGGGTCCCAACGCTGCCCAGGCAGGAAATGCTTCTACCGCAGCGGAAACGGCCTTGTCGGCGGTTAGGGCGTCGCCACGGGCGATGTCGGCGAGCTTCCAATCCCAGTCGAGTGGGGAACGATCCTCAAAAGTCGACGACGAACCGACCCGGCGACCACCGATGTAGTGGTCGGGGGATATGGCGTATTCAGAAATTTCGACCCGATTCGACGGCATTTCGTCCCTGTCTTTCAAGAATCTGCCAAGATCGTTAGCAACCTAAGGAAATCGACACCCTAAGGATAAACTGCTGGTGTCGTCATAAGGACTGTGTCTTGCCGATTCCGTTGACCAACCACAATCCAGAAGAATTGCTCGCTGCCGAACGCGACATCCGCGCACGTCTTGGTGATCGCACGCTCGACTTCGATGCGATGCTTGCCGTATCCAACATCTACCGGGCGGCGAACGCGGTAAGGAATCGGATGGAACGCGAGGTCCTCGGGCCCGAGGGCTTGACCTGGGGCGGCTTCACGATTCTCTTTGTTCTCTGGGTGTGGGGTGAACGAGAAACCGGTGACCTGGCCGAAGATTGCGGACTGGCGAAAGGCACCCTGAGTGGAATGTTGACCACTCTGGAGAAGAACGAACTGGTGGTCCGTGAGCGTCATCCGGGCGATGGTCGGCGGGTGCTCGTCGAACTTCTCCCTGAGGGGCGCTCCCTCATCGAGAGGGTGTTCCCGAGGTTCAACGAATTTGAAGCCCGCTTCACCGAGCGTCTCAGTATCGAAGACATGGCTGCGATGGCGCGACTCCTTCGGATCGTCACGGCGACGGCTTCAGATACCGACCTCGTGGCAACTGACACCCCTTCCGGATAGGATGTCGTTAGGTTCCGAAATGAGTTTTCCAAATGAGTTTTGAAGTGGCGACAAGAGGAGTATGCAATGGGTGAGATAGTTGGCGTCGGACTAATCAGCCACGCTCCGACGATTATGTTCGACGAGCAAACAAGGCTCGAACTCAATGACGGCAAAGAGATTTCGCTGGTGCCGGGGCTCAACCGTCTTCGCTCTGAGGTCTTCGAACGTCTCCAGCCGGACACGATCGTCATCATCGATTCGCATTGGTTTTCAACAGTGGAGCACCTCCTCACCGCCCAGGACCATCAGAAGGGGACTTTTACCTCTTCGGAACTACCTAGAGGCATGTCCGGCATCGAGTACGACTATCCCGGCGACCCCGAATTCGCCCGCGTTGCGGCAGACCTGGGAAATGAGCTTGGTACTCCAACTCACGCCTCCGACGACCCGCACCTTCCCCTCTATTACGCGACGATCAATCTGGTGAAGTACCTCCGCACCGATGAGAAGGTCGTGTCGGTTTCGGTGGTCCAGACGGGGGACACGGATGACTTCATGACAATGGGCGAAGCCATAGGTGAAGCCGCAAGTCGTCTTGATCGGCGGGTTGTCGTGTTGGCGTCGGGCGGGATGAGTCATACCTTCTGGCCGTTGAAGCA
>JBBKXI010000237.1:0-9566 GCA_037969415.1 Acidimicrobiia bacterium
TGTAGATTCGGACGCCGATCTCAGTGCCGATGACCTCAAATCGTTGACCTGGACGTTCAAGAGAATCGTCGAAGATGTCTCGTCGTCGCCAGTTCCTGACGACCCGGTGGAACAACTCAGGGCAGCCATCGAAGCAGTTTTTACTTCGTGGGGAAATCGTCGGGCAGTCGACTACCGTCGGATCCAGGGTATATCTGAGGAAATTGGTACCGCCGCCAACGTCCAGATGATGGTCTTTGGCGACCTCGGCTCCGATTCGGGAACCGGTGTGTGTTTCACACGGGATCCGGCTACCGGAGAGAAGGTCGCTTACGGTGACTATCTACCCCGGGCCCAGGGCGAGGATGTGGTGGCGGGTGTCCGCAACACCATTTCTCTAGACGACCTGGCATCGCTCCACCCACGCTGCCATACCGAGCTTGTCGCAATTATGGATCGCCTGGAAAAGCACTACTCCGACATGTGCGATATCGAATTCACCATCGAGAAAGATGTCCTATACATCCTCCAAGCAAGGGTCGGGAAACGCACCGCTGAGGCATCAATCCGGCTTGCTGTTTCGATGGTCGAGGAAGGCCTCATCGGCAAAGACGTCGCCATCAACCGGGTTGCCCCGGAGTCTTTGGAGCAGCTACACCGACCCAGAATCAGTGACGACTCGGGTGTCTTTCCTTTTGTTCGAGGAGTTGCAGCATCTCCTGGCGCAGCAATCGGGATCGCTGTATTCGACGCCGATAGCGCTGTTGCACTGGCCAAGCAGGGCCAATCAACAATTCTGATCCGACCCGAAACCACACCCGATGACATCCACGGTATGGCAGCAGCAGCTGGCATCCTCACCAGCCATGGCGGCAAAACCTCTCACGCGGCTGTGGTAGCCCGGGGAATGGGAAAGCCTGCCCTCACCGGCGCTTCGGCCCTTCACGTCGATTCGGCTAACGGAATCGCCTCAGTGGGTGAGGTGGACATCGCTGCAGGCGATGTCATCACGATCGATGGGACCAACGGCACAGCTTTCGTCGGAGCAATGACGTTGGTCGAGCCGCAGCCGCTTCCTGAACTGGGTGAGCTGCTGGAATGGGCCGACGAATTTCGGACTCTCGGGATCCGGGCCAACGCCGATACCGAAGAAGATGCCCGACTGGCACGACAGTTGGGCGCCGAAGGAATCGGACTTGCCCGCACCGAGCACATGTTTCTCGGAGAAAGGCTCGCCGTTGTCCAGACAATCATTCTCTCGCTCGATGAAGCTGAGAAGGAAGAGGCTCTCGACAAGTTGGAAACGCTTCAGGTTGAAGATTTCGTCGGCCTACTAAAAGCCATGGATGGCCTTCCCGTCATCGTGCGACTTCTCGATCCGCCCCTCCACGAGTTCCTTCCCTCTCGACTCGAATTGGAACAGGAGGCATTACGTCGGGTTCGGGCGGGACGACCAATCGAGGATCTTCATGCGATGTCTGACAATGTTGCCAGGTGGGAGGAGACCAATCCGATGCTCGGCCTACGCGGGGTACGTCTCGGTTTGATGGTCTCGCGCCTCTATCGAATGCAAGCCCGCGCCGCAGCCAAGGCCATCGCCAGACGAATTGAGGACGGTGGAGATCCCCGTATGGAGATCATGATTCCCCTGGTCGCCACGGTCGAGGAGTTGGATCTGATGCGAACGATGATCGAGAAGGAAATGGCTGACGCTACCTCAGATTTCGGATTTGAAATCAACGTTCCGGTGGGCACGATGATCGAGCTCCCGCGGGCGGCACTGACGGCTGGAGAGATTGCCCAATCGGCCGACTTCTTCTCATTCGGGACCAACGACCTCACTCAGATGACTTATGGACTCAGTCGTGACGATGCTGAAGGGCTCTTTCTCCGCGACTATCTGGAGCGTGGGATTCTGAAGTCAGATCCCTTCCAGACGATCGACATCGCGGGAGTTGGCCGGCTGATCCGGGTGGCATCAAAGGAAGGGCGCGAAGCGAATCCCGGTCTGACACTCGGTCTCTGCGGCGAGCACGGAGGGGACCCGGCATCGATTGCCTTCGTTCGAGAGTTGGGGCTGGACTATGTCTCCTGCAGCCCACCGCGAATCGAAGGAGCGAGGCTTGCAGCGGCGCAGGCCGAGCTAGCTGGCTAGCTCGATGGCGTTTTGGATGGCTTCGATCAGCTGATCAATGCCATCGCCGGTTGTCGCCGTTGTAACAACGACCTCCCGCTTCCGACCACCATGTGTCGCCACTTCGGCGAGGGTGCGCGTTAACTGGTCGACACCGGGCCGGTCTGCCTTGTTAATGACAAAGATGTCTGCAATTTCGACGATTCCAGCCTTATCAGCCTGGATCTGATCACCCCATCCGGGCGCTAACACCAACACCACCACATCGACAACGCTCATCACCTCGACTTCGGATTGCCCGACACCGACAGTCTCAACGAAGACATAGTCGAACTGTGCATTGGCAAGAAGGCCGACCACTGAATTTGCGGCAACGGAAAGCCCGCCAAGGTGGCCTCGGGTCGCCATCGAACGAATGAAGACTCCCTCGTCGTCCACATGAGACTGCATGCGGATCCGGTCACCGAGAAGTGCACCACCGGTGATCGGACTGGAAGGATCAACGGCGAGAACGGCAACCGATCTCCCTTCCCGTCGAAGCGGATCGATCAGCGAGTTGACCAGGGTCGACTTGCCGATACCGGGTGGTCCGGTGACACCGACAACAACGGATTGAGACGACGTTGGAGCAACAAATGATGTCGGGTCGGCCTCGATTGCAGATATGGCACGGGCGAGGGCGCGCCGATCGCCGGCTAAGGCAGCATCGAACAACGGTTGTGGCAGCACGATTTGAAGCCTATGAGATGATCAGTTGGCTAAGGGGGATGATCCGACAATTCCTGAGATATCGATCCCGACCCCATCATTCGATTCAGCGACGGGTGCGTCGGCAACGGCAGTTACCTCAGTGACACCGGGAACCCGATCCATCAGGATCCGTTCGATACCGGCTTTGAGGGTCATCATGGAGAGCGGGCACCCTCCACAAGCCCCCACCATCTGAATACTCACTTTTCCGTCTTCCGCACCCACGAGCACAAGGTCGCCACCGTCGGCCTGCACCGCAGGTCTGATGTATTCCAGTGTCTCTTCGAGCTTGGCCATATCGATGTCACCCTCGTAGACGGCTGAACTCGAAATGGTTACCGGTGTTGCGTCACTCATACAGTCCTATTCAACAGAAAATACCCCTGTTGTGTTCCATACTAAAGGTTGGTTCTAGGGACGGTTAAACGTGGAAGTGAACTCGTCGGCAGTGACACTGAAGGTGTCCCCGCTACAGCTGAACGCGCTGCTGGACGAAAAGGCCTCCGACGGGACGTCGATTGGCGATTGAGGCAATGGAACTTCCTGACCATCGACAATCAACGATGTCGTGACATCGGGTGGTGGACCCTCGTCCAGACTGATCGATAGTTCGTTCCCGTCGACCGACCAGGTACCGGTCTGGTCTCCACTGATCAATATCTTGAATGCTCCGTTCTCACTCTCGATGACAAAACCCCAGTCGTCCCGCGAAATGGTGACTGTTCCGTTCCCGTCGAATGTGACGCTGAGATCTCCCCCGGCCGGGCCTGCTTCTCCAAGACCCTCCTCTTCGCCACTGAGGTCAGCGAATATCTGAACTACAAAAGCCTCGTTGTCGAGCACCCAATCACCCTCGAGACAACCGGCGGTGCCACCGGTCGCGCCAGGGGCCGATGTTGTTGTCGTCGAAGGCTCCGAGCTCGTGGTTGTCTCCTCGCCTCCGGTCGTCGTGGTTTCTTCGGACGCTTCAGTGGTTGTCGTGGTATCCCCCGTGGTGCCGCCGCAGGCTGCAGCGACAAGGCCGACCAAAACAATGGTGACAAAAATTCGTTTCATCCGTGGCACTCTAATGGTCATCGATTCGTTCGATTACCGCTCCAAGACTGGTCAGTCGACCTTCAAAGTCCTCGTATCCACGGTCGATATGGGAAACGTCGCCCACTTCAGTCACACCGTCGGCGCGTAATCCAGCGAGGGCTAGAGCAGCGCCGGCACGGATGTCAGGGGCCAACACAGGACAACCGGAAAGTGATTCAACGCCACGGATTACTGCATGTTGGGCCTCGGTAACGATATCTGCCCCCATCCGCGCCAACTCACCGGCGTAGCGAAAACGGGCGTCGTAGAGGTTCTCGGTGACGATCGAGGTTCCTGATGCGATGGAGAGATACGCCACCATCTGGGGATGCATATCGGTATGGAAGCCGGGAAATGGGAGCGTGGCGAAGTCGATTGGGCTCGGCCGTTCCGGCCCGGCGAGACGGAACCACCCGTCGCCCCTCTCCACCTCGCAACCGGTGTCCTCGAGTTTTCGCAGTTCCATCCGGAGGTGTTCCGGGACACACCCGGTGACCGTTACATCACCCGCAGTGATAGCTCCGCCAATGGCATAAGTCCCCGCCTCGAGCCGGTCCGGGATAACGGAGTGTTCGGCAGGATGTAGTTCCGGCACGCCATCGATGGTGATAAGCGACGTACCGGCGCCACCGATCCGCGCCCCCATCGCGATCAACTGGCCGATCAGGTCGATGATCTCCGGTTCGCGTGCAGCATTGACAATTGTGGTCTGTCCCTCCGCCAGAACACCCGCAAACAACAGGTTCTCGGTGGCTCCGACTGAAGGAAACGGCAACTCCGCCTCGGCGCCCTGGAAACGTCCATCAATTCGACCCACCAGTTCGCCGTGGACCAGTTCGAATCGAGCGCCGAGACGTTCCAGCCCGTCGGTATGCATGTCAATCGGGCGCGCCCCGAGGTCGTCGCCCCCGGGGAGAGCAACCCGGGCCTCTCCGCTCCTGGCAAGGAACGGCCCCAAAACGACAATTGAAGCCCGCATCTGGCGCATCAAATCGATCGGAGCCTCCGGATTCAGCTTTTCGGGTACCACAATCCAGAGATCATGACCGTCACGAGTGAGGTGACAGCCAGCATGGGTGAGAACCTGGCACATCAACTCGACATCGAGGATGCCCGGCACATTGGAAAGTCGATGCCGACCCGGAGCCAGAAGCGCGGCAACCATTTCTTTTAGCGCCGCGTTCTTTGCACCCAATACCCCCACGGTGCCCTTGAGACGTTCTCCACCCTGGATGATCAGTCGGGACATACAGGGCAATGTAGCGGTGCAGTCAGGGAAAACCGGACTCAGCAAACCCGCTGACACTTCCGGCGACGGGGCTAACCTGCCGCTCGATGAGAATTGCACTCGGCTCCGATCATGCGGGCTATCCACTCAAAGAACAGCTTGCCTCATGGTTGGCAGAATCGGGCCACGCCGTATACGACCTGGGAACACACAACTCCGACCCGGTCGACTACCCCGACTATGCCGCGGCCGTGGCTTCGGCTGTCCTCGATGGTCGCGCCGATCGGGGAATCATCATCTGCGGATCGGGAGCGGGGGCTGCGATAGCTGCGAATAAGCTGAACGGAATCCGAGCCTCAGTAGCCCACGATGCCTACACGGCCCACCAAATGGTGGAACACGACGACGTCAATGTGTTGAGTCTTGGCTCCAGGGTGGTCGGCACGGCTCTGGCCCAGGATTTGATTCAAACCTTCTTAGGCGCAAAGTTCAGCCGCGAAGATCGCCACGTGCGACGCCTGGAGAAGATCCGGGCTCTCGAGAACTAGCCGGAAACGGCGGCTGCTTGTGCTGCCGCGACCAACTGGTTGAGGCCGGCCACGCCGATCTCACCAGAAACCCTGAGAACTACGTTATTTTCGCCGTCCAACACGACATAGAACGGCGTCCCCGACATCCCATAACTGACGGCGACTGTTCCCAATTGGTCATCCATTATGGTCGGGACCGTCCAACCCTCATCGACCAGCCAGTCCTGTGGCGGCCAGTTGGGTCGTAGTTGGTCAGTCGACGTTGTAACCGAATACATGTCGACATCGTCGGGAAGGTTCCCCTCGTCAATCCAATTTTGGACAACCGGTACTTCGGCCTGGCAATGGGGGCACCAATGGGCAAGAAAAGTAACAATCTTGGATCTTCCATCCGGCCCAATCGTGGACTCGACGTCGTTCCAATCTGTGCCGGATGCCGTTGGTGCGGTTAGCCCGATGGCGACGTCGGCAGGGGACTGCGAGTTGTAGATCGGTATCGGATCTCCGGTCACCTCCACTTGGCCGTAGCCGATCGATGCATCTACAGGCTGCTCTCCGGCGATGGAGATAGCGAGGAAGAAGATCAGGGCGAGTCCAACGACCCCCCCGATAATCCAAAGAACTGTCTTATTCATTGTTAGGTCTCACATAGAAGGCGAGTAATACCGAGATAACGATAAACCCGATCCCGGCCATAAAAGGGATCGAGACGAACCCGAACACATCCACATACTTGGCAGAACATGGGTTGGTGGGGTCACACGAACTGCCCTCCAAGGACGGAAACGTCTGGGTCAAATAGTGCCAGGTCGAGATAGCCAACCCACCCAATGAAAGTGGAAGTGCGTAATACTTGACCACGAATTCTTTCCTGATTGCACCGACCAGAAGAATCACCGACATCGGGTACATCGCGATCCTCTGATACCAGCAGAGCCGACAGGGCAAAAACTCGATGACTCCCGAGTAGATGAGCGATCCGGCCGTGGCCACCGCGGCAACTGCCCAGGCCAACCAGATAGCGGAATGTCCCAGCAGTGCACCGGCGGCTTCAGCACCCTTGACCAGGCGATAGACGACGAGACCCGCTGCACCTGCAAGAGCAACCAGCGACAGCGTGGCAAGAAATGTGTTGTACAACTGAACATTCTGTGCGGACAACGTCAACCTCTAAATAGATCGGGATCTGAGGAGATCGTAGAGGAGTGCCACCTCAATCGACAGATGAGAGGATCATCCAAATCGACCAACGCCCGGTATAAAGCAACATTGCTACTGGTTCGGGCTGTTGTGCTGAGAGGCTTCCGACCATGGATCCAGGCTCGTGAACCACGGTCGAACATCGCTTGAGCTCATCAAATTTACTGGAGCTGGCCCAAGTATTACTCTGAATTTCGTTCGGGAAAAGCTTGTGTTGGTTGGTGTTTTGTGGCGCTGAGTTGCCACCACGGAACACAAGGTTTCAGGCTTAGGGCTATCTACGGGGGCGCGACGCTACGAAGTATGCGAACGAGCCAGTTGGAATCTCTATCTCCACATCGTTGAAGGAAGCCTCAAGCATTGTTCGAAGACCTTCAACGTCGTCATCTCTGTTATCGAATCCACCTTGAAGATTTGCCAAACGAAGGAACAGGCGGGCCGCCCACGTGTGGCGCGCCGACATCCCAAGCACAGTTCCCCCGAACAATATGCCATCGTCGCTGAGGACCGCAGCAATGTGCTCGACGGCACGCGCCTTTGCCGGCATAGGTGCGGGGAGGCAATGGATTACGTGGGCGAGGGCTGCCGAATCAAATGGTCCAACGACGGGTAGTGGTTCGAGCACGTTCGCTTCGACCGTTTTAGGGTCCCATCGGGACAGGGTTCTGGTGCAGTGTTCGAGGACGTTGGGGTTGGGGTCAACGAGAATCAATTCGAGATCTTGCGGAGGGTTCGATTCGACAATGAAATACCCGGTCCCTGGTCCGACGTCCAGATGCCGGCGCCCCATGTGTTTCCGGTAGAGGTTGAGGGCGGGTTCGTCTCCCATCTTCCAGACTCGCGGGGCCATAAATCCCAACACCCACCAGTCATAGATTTTTAGAAAACGCGGCGTGTAATCCCTGAAGCCTTTATAACCGGGTTCGTTCGTGTCCAATAGCAGCTACTTTCCTAATGTCCGCCCACCGCTAGCCAAGCGCTCTTGGATTCAAGCCATACCAGGCGGTTTGCTTCTACTGCGGTGGGGAATTCTACGTGTTCGGCGTCCGTCGATGTCCACAAATATCGAGACAACGAGGACTCAACAACAGAAACAAATGACAGCCCGTCCGGATTCGGACCGGCGTTTCAGGCCGAAAAGGCGCGACTAGCCCAGGGATGGTCAATCGGGTCGCATGTTCAATTGTGGGACGAAGTTCCAGGCTTCGGCTCGGTTCTATAGCTCCGAGCGGTGCGCCCATATCCGCGGACGCCGGTTATCAGCAGGAGCGGAACGGGGCGAGTCGGCAAACCATGTGAGAGGTGCGAACCGCTGACGGTGGGTGCCGCCGCCGGTGACTATCAGATCGCCGCAACGCAACCAGACGTGAGCCTCGAGGGCGCTTCGACCCTCGTCGAAAGCGGCGCCGTAGTAAAAGGTGGTGGGGATGTGCTTTCTACGAAGCAGCCACCACGCGGTGAGCGCCTGCGGATAGCAGTTGCTATTGGTCGGGGTTAGCGGCGATACCCGGTGTATCGACCAGTTGACACGTCGTACATAGCGGAGTTGGTGGGCCGGGACGCCCTCCTTCGGAGTTTCCTGCTTAGGAGCGCCAAGCCGACCTGTTATCCATCGGAGAGGAAACACGGCGATCACGCCCCGCATAACGATGAGCAGAAGATACGTACGCATCAGTAGAACGAAGCTTGCAGGATTTCGGCGCACCCATTGCGCTGCGGCAATCAATTGGTGGCCGCGCGGCACCGCTGCAGGCCGGCGGGTCATCGTCCAATCCCTGACAGCACACTAGGGCGTGACAACGATCAGTCCCCGCTCGAACAGGATCTCGAGAAAAGCAATCGTCTCTCTCCGGCACACGTCCGGTTCGACGTCGAATTGCTCAACGAGACGCTCACACAGGTCGTCAACAGTCACCGACGATTCCAGATGAGCCCAGATGGCCTTACCGACATCTCTGAGGCCGTAGTAATTGCCACCAGCGATATCCAACATCACCGTCTCGCTCTCACTCAGGTCGTTAGCCAGCAGATCGTCGCGCCGTTGCACTTGCGCGCTCGAAGAAATAGCCGTCATGCTTTGTCGCCTGTCTGAATCAAACAACCCTCCGCGGGCGGTGCCTGGCATCGGTGTGTTCACCCGAGTCATACCGCGCAGCGGAAAGGGTACTCAAAGGGATTCCAGACTGCCAAGGACGAGCTCGGCGAGTTCCTCAAGTCGGTACGAGCCCGCAGGCCGCCTCACCCGAATCACCTTCACGGAATTCGCAGCCCGACTCGCCAATTCGAAATGACTGGCCCGAAGATCAAGGCCGTCGAGCAGTATGCCCCGATATGTGTGGTCAACCAGCGTCGTGAAGGCCTCGAACGGCGGCAATGGCTCCAGCAAGAACTCGTCGCCGTCGTGCGGATCTGCCAGATGGAAGACATGTGTCAGGTGTGCTTCGTGGTCCCAGAATTGATCCGGTACCTGACGTTCGAACTTATTCCAGGAGGAGCGGGTGCGAGGCAGGTTCGCCGTGTCGACGTCGAGCCTGGCGGCAGCATCCGCCCACAAGCGCGTCCGAGGGTACGCGGGAACCACAATCGGGCACGACTTGTCGTCGAAGCGGATCGCGCACACGTCATCGACGATCATTTTGTTGCCACGACGGAGCAGTTCGGCCAAGAG
>JBBKXI010000238.1:0-9671 GCA_037969415.1 Acidimicrobiia bacterium
GTTGCACTCACCTGGGGATTAATCGGACCTGGAAAGGGCCTCGAAAGGGCCATCAGAAGTTTTGCAGCCCTCAAGGACCTCGATCCGTTGCCGCGATACGTCATCCTGGGTCGAACCCACCCCAAGGTGCGTGCCGCTCATGGCGATGATTATCTCGAGGGACTGATGCGCCTCGTGGATGAGTTGGGTCTTGGCGATGTCGTCGAATTCGATGGACGCTATATGGACACTGACTCTCTGATAGAGACGATCCGGGGTGTCGACATGATTTTGGTTCCTTACGACTCCAAGGAGCAGGCAACGTCGGGAGTTCTCGTCGAAGCGATCGCAGCTGGTAAGCCCGTTGTCGCAACGGCATTCCCGCATGCCGTCGAGATCTTGGAAACTGGCGCAGGGATTGTGGTAGCTCACGATGATCCAGCGGCGATGACGGCGGCCCTCCGCCGTTTGCTGACGGATTCCGAGGCAGCGAATGAAATGGCTGATGTTGCTGAGGCGATCGGTTCGACATTGTTTTGGCCCGTGGTCGCGACCAGCTATGAAGCAATATTTGCGAGGCTTGTCGCAGGTGCCCCCGTTCAGCAGATTGCGAGGGTGAGTTGACGCTCTCCACTGACCGGAATATCGAACAAGGCTCGGGACTAGCGACCGGGCTTCTCGATCGCGAGTTTCATTGGGCGCTACCTCATCCCAACTTCGCACACCTGGGGCGGATGACGAGTCCGAGCGGCCTCTGGGAGCATGCCCGATATTCGCAACCGCGTGTCGAACACGGCTATTGCACCGACGACAACGCTCGAGCTGCAATTCTCCTCAACCGAGAACCCGACCCGTCGCCGGCGTTGCTCGAACTACATCGTATCTACTTGCAGTTTCTCCAGGATGCAGCCCTGGAGGATGGCGGCTTCCACAACCGCCGGAGGGCCGACGGATCGTGGGCCGACACCGTGGGTTCTGATGATTCGCAAGGTCGAGCGATTTGGGCTGTCGGGTCGGTCGCTCGTTTCGGCCCGGAGTCGTGGATTCGGGACCTAGGCATGGAGCTATTCGAACGGCAGGCTTTGGAATCGCCATCGCCTAGGGCTAATGCATTCGCTGTCCTTGGCGCTGCCGACATCCTTGCTGCCGACCCAACTCATCGCCTTGCAAGGCTCCGGATTGAGGAGTGGGCAACTCACCTCCACATTGACCATGGGTCTCAATGGCTCTGGCCAGAAACCAGGCTCGCCTATGACAATGCCCGAATACCCGAAGCTCAAATTGCTGCAGGAGCCGCCCTTGAGGTCGACCAGATGATCCAAGATGGCCTGAGAGTGCTCGGATGGCTTACCGACATGGAGTCCCGACACGGCCACTTCAGTTTTGTACCAGTTGGTGGTTGGAGGTTGGGTGAGGAGCGGCCAGGTTTCGATCAGCAACCCCTTGAGGCTGCCGCGTTTGCCGACGCCTGTGACCGGGCCTGGCAAATTACCAATGACCCCAAGTGGCGGGATCTCGTTTTAACTGCTGCCCGCTGGTTCATGGGAGACAATGATCGACAGATTCAGATGTATGACGCGGGCACCGGCGGAGGGTTCGACGGGCTCACGTCTCGGGGACGCAATCTCAATCAGGGCGCAGAGTCGACAATGGCCGCACTGAGCACCCTCCAACAAGCGGTCAAACACTCATGAATCGCCGCGTTATTGCCTTCGATCTCGACGGAACCCTTGCGGTGACCAAGTCTCCGATTTCGGATGTCATGGCTGTGGCCCTTGGACGACTGTTGTCCCTTTACGAGGTATGCGTTATCTCAGGTGGCAAGTTTGAGCAGTTTAAGGTGCAACTGATTGATCGTCTGAATGTCCCTGAAGACCAGTTATTCAAACTCCATATCATGCCGACATCCGGGACCAGCTATCTACGATTCGACCCGCAAACTTCTGATTGGGTGACGCAGTACTCCGAGAACTTGACCGCCGACGTGCGCTCCGAGATCATCGACGTCCTGACCTCGGGCGCGAGGGAACTTGGATATTGGGAGGCATCACCCGATGGTGACATCATCGAAGATCGAGGTAGTCAGATCACATTCTCGGCCCTCGGACAGCACGCCTCGCCGGAAAAGAAGCAAGCGTGGGACCCTGATGGGGTGAAAAAGAACGCGCTCCGAGATTATGCCGCACAACGATTGCCTGATCTCGCTGTCCATGTCGGTGGGACCACGTCGGTGGATGTGACCGCAGCGGGTATTGACAAGGCGTACGGCATGCGCAAGTTGATGGAAGCGCTCGGACTGGAGCAGACAGACATTCTGTTCTTCGGGGACAAGCTCGAGGAGGGCGGGAATGACTACCCGGTCAAAGCAATGGGCGTCGACACCATCGCAGTAGGAAGTTGGGAAGACACCGCGACCGCGATCCACGCAATCGTCGCAGTGTCAGAAATTGCAGTGGTAGCGCGACGATGATCCTGGAACACGATGAGCGCCCGTGGGGCTCCTACACAATTTTGGGTACCGAAGACGGATACCAGGTGAAGGAGATCGTGGTGCATCCTGGCAAGCGTCTGAGCTATCAACGACACGCTCGACGATCCGAGCACTGGTACGTCGTTCGTGGGTCCGGCATTGTGACTCTCGACGGAGAGCAACATGATCTGGGTGTAGGCGATACGGTTGACGTCCCGATCGAGCAGTTGCATCGAATCGAAAACAATGGCGCGGGAAATCTGGTCTTCATCGAAGTCCAGATGGGTTCTTACCTCGGCGAAGACGATATCGAACGATTTGAGGACGACTTCGGTCGAAGTTGATTTCAGGTGACGCCGGATGGTCGGGGTAGTAGGTCACCGAGCCAGAGGGGAAAGCTGCTACTCGGATCGAGCGGGATCTGCACTATTCGTTCCCTTTCAGATAGCTCAGCGTCCCCGGCGGCCAGGGTCTCCGCCTCACCAAAGACATACCAACGTGTGACGCCAGGAAATCTACCTGCCTCGCGAGTCGTCACTTGAAGCGGTTTTTCTCCGGGATCGAGCCATTTCGTGGCCACAAGGGCGCCGCCTTCTGAGTGGATCACCGGGCTACTCGCCAACATGCGTCGCACCGCGACGTGTCGAAGGTCCATAAACATCTGCATGCACGAGGTGTGCGGATCGCTGCTGACTATTCCACCCCATTTTGCTTTGAACCACACCGGCCCTTTGCCAAGAAAGGGCAGCGAGCGACCGAGTGTGGCCCGGTCCCGACCTATTTCGACTGCGCGTTCCAGGCTCTGGACAATTAGGGCGGCGATGACTCGCTTCTGGCGGACGGCATCGTCCGCATCCCGTATCCCGAGGCTCAGCAGGGCATAGTCCGTCTCATGAGCCATGTTGAAAATCCCGGCGACCCACTCGCCATCGATATCGGCGCAGACCAGCTCCCCGCCCCGTTCCAGGGCTGCAAGCATCTGTTCGAGCGACCATATTCTGCCGTCGTCTGGATATCTATCTTTCACCAACGGTACGTAATGGTTGGTGTGGAATTCGCGGACAGCCTCAGGGTCGGTAGTAACCCGGTAGGTGAAGTTAGCTTTGCGGATACGTCGAAAATCCTCTTTGGTGGTCGAGGTGAGAAGCTGTGTGCGCAAGCCGTCGAGATCGGGTGGCAGTTCCGTATGAATATCGACAAGGCTCGGTACCGAAATTGCGCGCCTCAGAATATCGGTGAACTCCTTGTCCGGATCTGGAAGACGGAGGACGGCAAGCCCGCCGTCGCCCGCGATGTCCTCGATGCGGCGGGGAATACGGCCATGTCGTACCAGTCCACTCGAACCAGCTTGGACATCGTCGCCGCAGAAGTAGGCAGCGATGCTGGGCGCCCGAGGTTCGGAACCGGCGAACCACGCCGTACCGTCGGTCCCTTGATAAGTCGTGCTCTTCAGAACATGCCGACGCAATGAGGAACGAGTGGCCCGGATCACGCGACTCATCCCCTCATCTCCATGAGTCGAGTCTAAGCCCTTCGCGTGGGTTCGCAGCCGTGTGTTCGCCTAGTAAGTGGCCACTAAACTGAAGTCATGGATGGTCTTCCCCGGACCGTCGCATCGGTTGTTTCAGGAGTAGTGTCATTTGCCGCATCTGTCGTCTTCCTGGTGCCGGCCGGATGCGCCGACGTTGGGGGTGTGCCGAGTTGGGAGAGGTGCACCTCGATGGTTGGCACGCCCGCTCCATCGCTTTCTGACTTCGGACTCGCCAACCAATTCGACATACTTATCCCATTGGCGATTTCTGTCTTCGCTGCTGTCTTTATCTGGATGCTGCTGGGAGCTCGTGACCCAAGCGAAGGATGACGACGAGGGTATTCACGCCGCCCGGCCAGTCGACCGTCTAGATTGCCCCAAACCAAGGAGGGCTGGCTAATGACCGTCGAAGTGCCACAGACAACACCCAACCGCTGGATGGTCCACGATGTGATCATCGGGCTCTTGGCCGGTGCAGGGGTTGGGTCAATTCTTGGCGTTTTTGTGGCGGTACGGGTCTCCGACAACAACATCATCACGCTGGTGGGGGCGATTGTCGGTGCCGTCATCGGTGTCATCCTGCTGATGAGATCGCATCAGAAACATCCGGACAGATTCCTCACGGCAGGGGTGATCGTCTCCTGGATACTCTTCGTTGGGTCAGCTTTTTTTATCGTCGCTTTGGTTCTGGCAATCGCCAACTTCACTTAGACGGTGCGCATTCGCAGGTAGAGTGCCGCGGTCGATCCGCCAGATCCCGGAGGCAAATAGGTGGCCAACTCCAAGGTGACTTCAATGCGAGAGGCGGTCGGCTCGCTGGTACCCGATGGATCGGTCATTTCTATTGAGGGGTTTACCCACTTGATCTGTTTCGCCGCCGGCCACGAGTTGATCCGGCAACGCAAACAGGATCTCACCTTATGCCGGCTCACCCCCGATGTTATAGCGGATCAACTTGCGGCCGCTGGAGTGATTTCAGGGCTGGTGTTTTCGTGGTTGGGAAATCCCGGTGTGGGCTCGCTACACGCGGTCCGCCGCAGAATCGAAGGTTCCGACCCGAGACCAATACATTTGGAGGAGTACAGCCATTTCGGCATGGTGGCCCGTTACACCGCCGGCGCGTCGGGTCTCCCGTTTTTCCCCCTCCGAAGCTACCGCGGGAGCGACCTCCCCGGGGCCAACCCGAAAATCGTCACCATCAACGATCCCTACGGTGGCGAGCCGGTTTATGCAGTCCCGCCCCTCAATCCCGATGTCTCCATCGTCCACGTCCAAAAGGCCAGCGCCGGTGGGGACGCCCAAGTCTGGGGTATCCCGGGGTGCCAGAAGGAGTCAGCCTTCGCCGCCGGGCGGGTGATCGTGGTTTGTGAGGAAGTGGTTTCGGACGAAACGATTCGCTCGGATCCAAACCGAACCTTGATTCCTGGCACGATTGTCGACGCCGTCGTCGAAGCCCCAGGTGGTTGTCACCCTTCATACGCCCAGGGCTACTACGACCGGGACAACCCGTTTTACCTGGAATGGGATGCCATAAGCCGCGATCCAGATCTTCTCGATGCCTGGCTAGACGAATGGGTCTATTCCCTAAAGGACCACGCCGCGTATCGGGAAAAGCTGGGTACTGAACGATGGTCGGCGCTCTCGGCCGGGGATGCCTTGTCCGACCCCGTCAACTACGGGGACTACTCGTGAGTTTCACGGCGACGGAGATGATGGTTGTGGCCGCCGCCCGACAGCTATCCGGGGTGCGGAACTGTTTTGTCGGGATCGGGATCCCCAACCTTGCCTGCAGTCTGGCCAAGCGATTGATCGCGCCCGACCTCGAGCTGATTTATGAGTCCGGTGTGGTGGGTGCCGATCCGGCCCGCTTGCCCCTTTCGATCGGGGACCCGTCTCTTGTGGTCGGAGCCCGTTCGGTCACGTCGATGTTCGATCTGTTTTCGTTCTACCTGCAAAGGGGTCTGATCGATGTTGCTTTCCTCGGGGCAGCCCAGGTCGATCGGAACGGGTCGATCAATACCACCGTTCTCGGCTCATACGAAAAGCCTGCGGTGCGACTGCCCGGCTCGGGGGGTGCGGTAGAAATTGCGCTCAACGCCGATCAAGTCTTCATAATCGTCAACCAGAGTCCACGGACCTTTGTAGAAAAGCTCGACTTTGTCACCAGCCCTGGCCACATCGGCTACCGGACCGGGAGGGGGAACGGCCCGGCTCTGGTCGTCACCCAAATGGGTACATATCGATTCGTAAGTGGTGAGATGACGTTGACCTCCCTCCATCCCGGGGTTACCCGTGAACAAGTCTTCGAGGCTACGGGCTGGGAAATGGCTGTCGATGAAGATGTAGTCGAAACCGATCCGCCACGACCGGGTGAGCTCGACGCCTTGCGACATCTCGACCCGGATCGGGTTTACCTCAAGTGAGTCACGTGTTTCATCGAACATCTACCCCGATCGAGGTTGCTCGCGCCGAGGGGTGCTGGGTCTACGACACAGATGGCAACGCCTATCTGGACGCGGCGGGGGGAGCGATCGTATCCAATGTGGGCCACGGCGCAATCGAAGTAGGTGGGTCACTCACAGCCATCGACTATGTGCATCCAACGGTTTTCACCAGTCCAGCATTGGAAAACTACGCCAACCGGTTGGCCCGGTTTGTTCCTGTGGATGGAGTCAAGATCTTTCCAACCAGCGGAGGGGCCGAATCGGTGGAAACCGCAATCAAAATGGCCCGTTCATTTCAGAATGCGATCGGGCAGACCGACCGCGACGTCATCATCTCCAGAAACCATTCCTACCACGGCAATACCGTTGGGGCGTTAGATCTGTCTGGCCGACCACCGTCACGAAAACCATACGAATCGTGGCTGGGCCGTTCGGTGCAAGTCGCTCAGGTCAATGAGTACCGGTGCCCATCGCCGGAGCATCCGGTTGATTGCGCCGGATGGCATGCCCGACAACTCGAGGAACGCATCCTCGGTCTCGGGCCGGAGCGGGTGGCGGCCTTCCTCGGTGAGGCAATCGGGGGAGCGGCTACTGCGGCCGCGGTGCCGCCTGAGGGATATTGGGAAGCCGTTGCTGCGGTGTGCAGGAAGCACGATGTGTTGCTGATAGTTGATGAGATCATGACCGGCTTTGGCCGCACCGGAAAGTGGTTCGGTATCGAGCACACATCAGTCAGACCCGACATTATTGTTTCCGGCAAAGGCGCCGGCGGTGGCTATTGGCCTCTCGGCCTGTGTATGGCCTCGGAGGGGGTGTATGACGCCATTATGGGTGCAGGCGGGTTTGTCCACGGCTTCACATTCTCTCACTCACCATCTGGGGCTGCGGTCGGCGCCGCGGTCCTTGAGAAGCTCATTGAGGACGACCTGATTTCCGCGTGCGAAAGCCAGGGTGAAAAGCTGATAGCCGGTTTACGAGACTCGATCGGTGTTCTTGATGTGGTGGGCGATATCCGGGGCAAGGGTTTGTTGGTTGGGATCGAGTTCGTTTCGGATCGGGATTCGAAAGAACCCTTCCGGCGTGAGGAAAGGTTCGTCGAACGACTTGCCGGATTGGCGCGCGATGAAGGTTTGCTGGTCTACCCATCGAGCGGTTGTGTCGATGGGACGGCGGGTGATTCGATACTGCTCGGGCCGCCCTTCACAATCAGCGATGACGAGATCGGTCTGGTGGTTGATCGGCTCCAATCGGCAATCGGGAAGGTGGCCGCATGAAGGTTGTCTACTCCGATGTTCATAAGCGCCACAATGCCGACACCGGGACCTGGGTCGGTGTCACCATTCCCAGCGAGGAGGTGCCGGACCGGATCGAGAGGGTGGTGGCCGCGCTCACCGATCGCGGCCACGAAATAGTTCCTGCCCGCCCATGCGACGATTCAATTGTCAATATGGTCCACGATCCGGCGATGGTGGAATACATGCGCAACGCCTGGAAGAACTGGGTGGAATGGGGATATCCAGACGAGCCGGGGCAAAACCAGGTGGCTGCGTATGCCTTCCCGACATCACGATTTCTCGGCGACATTCCGCTCCGGCTCCCCAAATCTCCGGGTGCCCTGGCGGGTGTGTACGCGATGGACACGATGACCCAAATTGGGGAGGGGACGTTCCTCGGAGCGAGGTCAGCCATTGATGCCGCTCAGACCGCTGCAGAAATATTGGTCGATGGAGAACGTGGCGTATATGCGGCCTGTCGTCCCCCCGGACATCATGCCGGAACCTCATTCTTCGGGGGTTCCTGCTATCTCAATAACGCCGCCGCAGCGGCACAAACCCTCATTGTGGGAGGGGTGGGGCGTGTAGCCATCGTCGATCTCGACGCCCACCACGGCAATGGCACCCAGGAGATTTTCTACCGCCGTCGTGATGTTGTCTATGGATCGGTCCACGTTGATCCGGGTGAGGGTTGGTTCCCTCACTTCCTCGGATTCGCCGACGAGATTGGTGCGGGCGATGGCGTGGGATTCAATCTCAACGAGCCGGTGCCCCCGGGTGGCGGAGACGATGTGTGGCTGGCGGCGCTCGATAGCGTGAACACCTTTGTCGAAATCCACCAGCCCGATGCTGTTGTGGTATCTCTTGGAGTCGATGCCGCGATTACCGATCCGGAGAGTCCGCTTCAGATCACAAAATTGGGCTACGAAGCTTCGGGAAAGGCGATAGCGTCACTCGACCTGCCGACTGTATTCGTGCAAGAGGGAGGTTATGACCTCAATACGATTGGTGAATTGGTCGGGGCAACCCTCGGCGGATTTGAAGCAGCAAAGGTTTGACTATGGATAACAGTTTTTGGGTTGGCGAGGATGAGCATCACGGGGTGCTTAGCCTGGAGCGGCCGGATGCCCCGAAAGCAAAGACCTGGAGTTTGGAGGCGATCGCTGCCGTCGAACGTCCTCACCATGCGCGGGTATCGCCCGACGGCACCCGGGTCTCGTTCACACTCGACCGCGATAACTCAGACATCTGGGTGGTGGATCTCGATGGCTCGAATTCCCTTCGACTCACTACCGGGCGAGACCTCGCCGCATATTGGGAAGATGACCCGGCGTCCTGGTCACCGGACGGAACCCGACTTGCCTACTCAGCAGGCGGATCTGTTTGGGTGGTACCGGTAACCGGCGGACTCCCCGAAGAGATCGGTGAGGGTTCGGAGCCACAGTGGATCAGCAACGACGAGTTGATCTTCTACGTGGATCGAAACGATGAGAGCAGGCTGACCCGATGTCAGGTAGAAGATGGTTGGGCCCGGCCGATTTCTCCACCGGGGATGAATGTCGGGGTAGCGATGCCATCTCCCCAACATGGCAAGGTGCTTTTTGTCGACTTTCCCGCCGATGACCGGTCGTCATCAAACGTATGGATACACGATCTTGAAGATGGTTCGAATCGTCAATTGACCGACGAACCCGGAATGCAAGATCTGTCCCCCAAGGTGTCGCCGGACGGAACTCTGGTCGCCTTCACCTCGGAGCGTTCCGGGTGGCGAGAAATTCACATAGTGAATGTCGATGGATCCGACGCCAGGCAGTTGACAGACGGGAGTGCCGACTTTTCCAACCTCGACTGGAACGTAGATGGACAACGAATCGTTGCGGTCAGTTCCCAACGCGGCGTTGACTATCTGGTGGTTGTAGACGCCTCGACCGGTGATATCACCGGGGTGGCCGGTGGCGGGGAGTGGTCATCGG
>JBBKXI010000239.1:0-2604 GCA_037969415.1 Acidimicrobiia bacterium
AGCAGGAGGTACCCGAATTCGGAAGAACTCCAAAGGGCGATGTCTTCACCGATTCGGCTGAGGTGAACGCCGAGCAGCGCTAGACAGAAGAGCGTCTCGGCCACAAAGTCTCGATCACCTACCGCGTCGATGCTGTTTTCGAAAACCCGGTCAAAACCAAGTTCCTTGGCTGTTGCATGCACATCGATGGGGAGGGAGGTCCCCGCAATGGCACCGGCTCCCAGCGGAGAAGTATTTACCCGGGTCCGAGCATCGGTGAGTCGCTCGACATCGCGTTGAAGGGCCCATCCGTGGGACAGGAAGTAGTGCCCGAGGCTGACCGGTTGTGCGCGCTGTAGGTGTGTATACGCCGGAACAACGTCCGCACCCGACTCTTCCGCCGCCCCGAGGAGTGTGGCCTGGAGCCGACGGATCAAATCGACGATCCGGTCGATTGCCGACCTCGTGAATAGCCGGGTATCGACGGCTACCTGGTCGTTCCGGCTCCGCCCGGTGTGTATCTTCGCCCCGGCAGCGGTGATTTCGGTGACCCGCCGTTCGACGGCGGTATGGATATCTTCATCGTTGACGTCGAATTCGAAAGTCCCCGAGCCGATCTCGGACTCGACCCGGTCAAGGGCCTCCAGAATTGCCGACAGCTCTTCGGCGTTGATCAGATCAGATCCGGCAAGCATCGCGACGTGCGCCCGAGTCCCGGCAATGTCCTCCGCATAAAGCCGCCGGTCGAATTCGAGGCTGTCCCCGATGGCGCGCAACTCGTCGTTGCTCTCCTCGCCGCCAAATCGCCCGGTCCACAGGGTTGGCATGATCACGGCCTCTTTCGGGCGAGATTGCGCAATCGGAGGGCATTGAGTCGGATGAATCCAGCCGCGTCACCCTGGTCATAGGTGCCACCGTCGTCTTCGAAGCTCGCAATTGCCTGGTCGAAGAGGGATTGGTCCGATTTGCGGCCGACAATTACGACGTTGCCCTTGAACAGTTTCACCCGCACTGTTCCGTTCACCGACACCTGGCTTCTGTCAATAGCTTCCTGAAGCATTTCGCGTTCAGGACTGAACCAATACCCGTTGTAGATCATCTCTGCGTAACGGGGCATCAGGGTGTCTTTGAGGTGTGCCACTTCCCGATCGAGTGTGATCGATTCGATAGCGCGGTGAGATCGAATCATGATCGTCCCTCCCGGGGTCTCGTAGGCACCGCGGCTTTTGATACCCACGTACCTGTTTTCGACGATGTCGATGCGCCCGATCCCGTGTATCGCGCCCAAGACATTCAATCGGTCCACCGCTTGCGCCGGGGTTAATGAATCTCCATCGACGGCCACCACATCACCGTTGAGATAAGAAATCTCGACATATTGCGGAGTGTCGGGCGCTTGAGCGGGGTCGCTCGTCCATCGCCACATCTCGGTTGGTGGTTCAACCCACGGGTTTTCCAACGGGCCGCCTTCATATGAGATGTGGAGCAGGTTGGCGTCCATTGAAAACGGCGACGCCGAGCCGGGGGACATGTCAATTGGAATGTCGCGGTCTCTGGCGTATTGAAGAAGGCTCTGTCGGGACGTGAGGTCCCACAACCGCCAGGGTGCGATGACTTGAATCTCAGGATTGAGGGCATACGCACTCAACTCGAATCTCACCTGGTCGTTTCCTTTGCCCGTGGCGCCGTGGCTGATGGCATTGGCACCGTGTTCGGAAGCGAGCTCAACGAGCCGGCGCGCAATCAAGGGGCGTGCGATGGACGTCCCGAGCAAGTATTCGCCTTCGTAGAGGGCATTGGCCCGAAACATCGGAAAGATGTAGTCACTGGCGAAGTCCTCGCGAAGATCCTCAACATGGATTCGCTCTTCGGGGATACCCATCGAGATGGCCTTGTTTTTCGCCTTATCCACCTCGTCGGGTTGTCCCAGATCGGCGGTGAACGTCACCACCTCACAACCGTAAGTTTCCTCCAGCCAGCGCAGAATCACCGAGGTGTCGAGACCCCCTGAATATGCCAGGACGACTTTGTTTACCTTTTCCATGTTGTGGGGGCAGTCTGGCAGGCCGATCGGCTGTATTGTCAACCCGCGGTGCCGGTCCGGAGTAGACGGACCGTTTGGTGGGGAAGTGCCAATGATCCGGTGAGCTCTAGCAAACGGACGTCGCCACGGTGGAGCCACTTCCAGATGAGGTCGACTTCCTCAGCGAGGTCTACCGAATGCGCCACTTCTTGTAGCTGACGGGGTTCGATTCGGCCCTCAAGGGCGGAGTCGCCCGGACGAGTTGGCGATTCCGTGAGGAAGGAATGAAGTGTGACTGAGACTCCCGAATCTGAACGTGTGCCAAGACGAGAATCACGACCGTTCCAGGAGGACACGAGAACCCCATGGTCGACGATGACACAATCGCCGCGACCGTTCTCGGCGACAATCACACCGGCCTGTTGGACCGCCATCCATCGTTGTCGACGCTGCAAAGCGCGGCCGAGAGAAGTGTGGCGGTCGCGCAGCCACCCGGCCTCCTCGAATCGCTGCTCGTGGCTCAATCGATTCATCTTGATCTCCAGCGGGTCGAGCAGGATCGAAGGATCGTGATTCAGCCCCAGCATCAGGGTCTTGATCAC
>JBBKXI010000240.1:0-3923 GCA_037969415.1 Acidimicrobiia bacterium
CCATACAACTACTCCGGCCGATCCCGCCGCCACGACGGCGGTGAGGAACCGTGCCAATACCACATACCATTCCGATTCTGGAAGCACCATCTTCAAAAGCGAATAGACGCCGAGAACGGCGAGAAATGCACCGAGAGAAAATAAGAGAGCGCCTCCGATTCCCATTCCGGCGTGTTTGCCTAGTTCCTTAGCCGGATCGAGGGTCTCCTGGCGCAGATAGTCTTTCGACATCTGAACTAGTTCGCTGATTTGCTGGGGAAATTCCTGAAAGTCTTTCATATATCCTGGCTAGAGGCTAACAAGCCCTGGACACAGTACCAGTAGAGGTTATGGTGACCGCTCGGTGAGCTACGCACGCAGTCTGACTTCCTTGGGCCCTAAATACACCGCACTTTGGGTCGGCCAGGCAGTAAGTCAGTTCGGTACTTACGTTGCCTTCCTAACACTCCCCTTCCTGGTCATCTATATACAGGGCACCAGCTCGGTGTTCGACTTCGCTCTGACCTATGCCCTGGAGAATATCCCGACGCTGCTCGTGGGTCTGGTAGGTGGGGTTCTGCTCGATCGATGGGCATTGCGGCCCATAATGATCTCCGCCGACCTGATCCGGGCCAGCGCCTTTTTCTATCTGGCTGCCAACCTCGACAACTACGGAATCGGAACGGTTTTCGCTATTGCGTTCCTGGTGGGATCGATGACCACGATGTTCGACGGGGCCATGTACGCCATGATCCCGTCACTGGTACCAGACACCGAAATGGCCCGGGCAAACGCCTACATTTCAGCAAGCCAGCAAGCGAACTTCGCACTTGGCCCGCTCGCCGCCGGAATTTTTGTGATCACGACTGGAAGCCCTGCGTTAGGCCTCTTCATAAACGGACTCACGTTCGTGGTGTCCGCGGTCTCACTACATTGGATCGGTCGGGTTGGTCACCACCGAATCCGTGTCGAAGATCGCCAGGGTTTCCTCACCGAAGCTGCCAACGGGATTCGTTACATTCTCGGCGAACCCAGGTTGCGGGTGATCACTTTTGCCTCTGCCATACCGAACTTCGTGGTCGGGTTTATTGAGGCCACATTTGTGGTGCTCGCCGCATTTGTTTTCCTCACTGAGAACGAAGTGCAAATAGGGATCCTCTACGCCGCCCTCGGTGTCGGCGGTGTGATCGGAGCGCTGGTAGCGCCCGCTGTCGTCCGTCGAATCGGTCTAGGAAAAACTCTGACGGTCGGCATGTCAATCACAGGGGTCTGCCTGCTCGCAGTGATGCTCACCACGTACGGTTTCCTGACCCTCGGACTTCAGGTCGGGTGGATGTTCGGTGTTTCTCTGGTCAATGTCCCTCTCGCGACAATCCGCCAGCATTACGCTTCGGAAGCGATGCTCGGTCGGGTTGTGACCGCCTCGCGTGCTATCGGGTGGGCAACACTGCCTCTTGGTGCCCTCATCGGTGGCTGGCTCGGTGACAGCGAAACGGCATACCCCTGGGTCGCAAGAGTTTTCCCGTTGTTCCTGCTCGGCACTGCTGTCTGGCTCTACACGACGGTCATCTGGAAGGACACATTTGGGCCTGGCGAACACGTGGCTTCTTCACGGGTGGCCGCACTCGGAGGTATCCAAGCACTCGAGGAGTCAGACGACACCCTCCCGTGAACAGGTGTGACCCGGGTAACCGGGTCACACCTGTTCGTCTAGCCAATGCGTGCTAGGGACAGGGAGTCACGTTCGGGTTGAAGTCAGCGAACAACCCATCGGGGTTCGTCTTCCAAACCCAGACATGGAGGATGTAGACCGGTAGGAATGCGTGGGGGTGGAACATGTGTCCATAAAGCATCGGCGGATTTGCGGGATCCACTTCAGTCTCGGGAACAATGTATTCCACGGCAACCAGTTTCGTCTGCCCGTTCGGCCTGACCTCGTAGACCAGCGCCTCGGGATCGTTGGCATCGACGATGCCGTCGATATTCCTCACATAGTGAATACCCATTCCCCCCGCTGGGTTATCGAAGCAAGTCGGTGTCCAAAAGCGTAGGACTGTCCACCCATGACTTTGCAGTAGGGCATCCCGAACGTGATCCGACTCAGAGTCGTGGTGCTGGGAACCATCGGTTTCGATGTCTAAACGGATCGGCAGGCAGGCAAAATCCAACAGGCACCCGTGGACCACGTGCTGCCGTCGAAACCTGACACCGAACTGGGTGTTGCGCAGATCCCACCAGAGGCGGACCTCAGCATGATTCATCTTCTGTTTGTTTATCCGCGATTGATTCAACAGATATGGGTCAATATGTCGCACTACATAAGACATACGGGATGCGAACGCCAAAATCAACGGGGTCAAATTTCTTACAGCCTTTGGCAGATGGATCGGCGTTGCTGTCCAAAGCCCCACCCTCCCCCTCGCTGACGCTCGGGTACTCCCTCCGCAAGCGGAGGGAGAGTATGAAGTCGGCTCGGTTAAAAGGCGCGGTGTCGGAGAGAGGACTCGAACCTCCACGGGCCTGTAAAGCCCACCAGGTCCTTAGCCTGGCGCGTCTACCAATTCCGCCACTCCGACAGAGTGAGTGCGTGCGATCTTATTGTCGTCTTAGCTCAAGGCGAATGTGAGCGCGAACGTGCTGATCCCGAACAGAACACCGACTATCCAGGTGAGTCTGTCGAGGTTACGTTCGACAACAGTTGACCCACCGAGGCTCGAAGTGCTCATTCCGCCACCGAAGACGTCAGTAAGACCGCCACCCTTACCGGAATGGAGTAGGACCAGTGCTATCAAACCGAGAGATAGCAACACCTGAACGACGATCAAAATTGCTTGTACAACAGCCATAACTTCTTATTACCTAGAGAAACCGCCCGGGACCGGACGGCTGAACGAAATTCTAACACCGGAGGACATGTTGACGAACTCCGGGCCCGACTTATTCCTTGGTCGCTTGGGAAGCAACCGCCTCCGCCGCCGCAGCAGCTGCTTTTGGATCGCCCAAATAGCGACTCGAAATTGGTTGCAAGTCACCGTCGAGTTCGTAAACCAGCGGGATCCCGGTGGGAATGTTCAATCCGACGATCTCTTCCTCAGACACGCCATCAAGATGTTTGACCAGTGCACGTAACGAATTGCCGTGCGCCGCTAGCAGTGGCACTTTTCCTGCCTTCAGCTCCGGGACGACCGAATCGTGCCAGTACGGGAGCATCCTCACCACAACATCGGCGAGTGCCTCAGTGGCGGGAAGCTCATCCGCACTCAACCCGGCGTACCTCGGGTCATGGCTGGGATGACGTTCATCATCGAGGTCGAGCGGCGGAGGTGGAGTGTCATACGACCGTCGCCATTCCAAGACCTGTTCGGCCCCGTGGATCTCAGCGGTTTCAGCCTTATTCAGACCCTGTAACGCCCCATAGTGACGTTCGTTCAGCCGCCACGAACGCTGAACCGGTATCCAGGAGCGGTCCATCTCAGCCAGGGTCAACTCGGCGGTGTGGATGGCCCGTTTCAACAGCGAAGTATGGAGATGGGTGGGCTCAAAACCCTCTTCGCGAAGAAGTTGGCCCGCAGTGACTGCTTCCTCCCGACCAAGTTCGGTTAGACCGACATCGGTCCATCCGGTAAAGAGGTTGTCAAGGTTCCACTGCGACTGGCCATGACGCAACAGGACGAGGGTATAGCTCACAGCCGGTAGCGGACGATGGATGCGAATTGGTCGGGATCCAGCGACGCCCCGCCGACCAGGGCTCCATTCACATGTTTCTTCGCCATGATGTCGCGTACATTTGCCGGGTTGACCGAACCCCCGTAAAGAATCCGCACACCGGCTGCGGCTTCGCTACTCGTCTGATTGGTCAAAGCTTCTCGAATAACTTCGGCCATGGTCCCGGCGTCGTCGGGCAACGCGGTCCGACCGGTCCCAATCGCCCAAACAGGCTCGTA
>JBBKXI010000241.1:0-3988 GCA_037969415.1 Acidimicrobiia bacterium
CGATCTGGACGCCGTCCGCACAGACCTACTCGGGATGACAGGCGTCATCGATGTCCACGATCTGTACGCCTGGACGCTCACCTCCGAAATGGACGTCGCCACAGTCCACTTGGATGACCGACAAGGACACTGACCCCCACCCCATCCTCGATCGGGCCCGGGACATTCTTGAGAGTCAATACAACATCAGCCACGCCACCCTCCAAGTCGAACCGGAAGATCACCACGGCTGCACCAACCTCAACTGGTAAATCAGCGCGCACCTAGGTATGCCTCGATCTCTACCGGACCGTGGAAGTCTTGCCGTCTAGGGGGTGAGGTTGCGGCCCCAGAGGATGATTGTGATACCTACTAAGGCGATGCCCCCACCGAGAAGGTCGGCGGTATCCGGCCGCACACCATCAATAACCCAACCCCACGTCATAGCTCCAACGAGGAAGACCCCGGCATAGGCCGCGTAAAGGCGACCGAACGACATGGCTGGCTGGAATGTCTGAACCAGCGCATACAGGAAGAGGGCGCCGATCCCGGCGCCAATCAGCCACGCAGATCCGGCTTCTCGTCGCCAACGCCAGATTGCATATGCACCACCGAGTTCGGCCATCACCGCGACAAGAAAGATTGCGAAGGTCTTAACAACAACCATTGCTGGGCGACCCGGCGCTCACTGGCTCAAGTTCTCTGTCAACCACATCGCCCGATGTTCGCATATCCGGTGCAATCCCACGACCCGTCTTCAGAGTCACGGCTTCAACCGTCCGCACATAACGGCCATATACCGGGCCGGCCGCCCGAGATTGCCGGCCGGGTGCGTTCCTGGGTCAGAACGGCTACGCCCACATTTAAACCGCACTCATGTGTCGGCATGCGTACTAGGTGCATCAGTTGGCAACATGTGCTGTGTTATTGGCCTGCGAGTTCGGCGACGACAGGTTCGATTGCGTCGAGGTCTGATGAGTCGAACACGATGTAGGAGAAACCGTGTTTTTCTCTCCGTTCAAGTAGGGATTCGACGATCGCTGATGTTGGGCCGATGAGGACATGGGGTGAGCTGGCGACATCATCCTGAGAGGTTTCTGTCTCGGCTGCAAGCTCTTGTCTTGCCTGCTCGGCGTTATCGGTCACGGCAACATGGTGGGCGACGACACTGAGTTCGATATCGTCAAATCGGGGTCCGGCCCCTTGGCGAATCCAATCAAGTTGATCCGCAACACGGTCGCCGGAAGTGGCGAGCTCATGGCCAAATCTGTCCAACCTGGAACTCCCGGGAGACAGTGGAGCGATACTGACAATGTCAGCCTCCCGACCGGCGATGTTCAGCATTCGAGGCCCTCCCCCAGCGACTAAGACCGGTGGATGAGGCCGCTGGAACGGACGTGGGCAAGTAATGCCGGAGACTTGATAATGATCGCCCTCGAATGAGAACGGTTCGCCACTCCAACATCCCTTGATCACCGCTATCGCTTCTTCGAGACGGTCGACCCGGGTGCCTGGCGGATCGTATTGGAACCCGGCTGCCTCGTATTGATGTTTGATCCATCCGGTTCCTATTCCCAACTCGAATCGCCCCTCAGACAGAATGTCCATCGTGGCGGTGTCTTTGGCTAGTACGGCTGGGTGTCGGAAATCATTAGCCAACACCATCGGCGAGACTCGGATACGGGCCGAAACCTCGGTTGCGACGGTCAACACCGGGAGTACCGCAGCCAAACGTGATCCAACGTGATCGGGGCCGGTTACTACAGAAAACCCCGAAGAGTCGGCCCGTCGCACCAACCCAACGAACTCTCTCCGTCCTAAGTTGTCGCCAACATCTAGCCCGAACCGAAATCCACGAAGTGCCACGGGCACAATCTAGACACACACTGCTGATCTAGATAGCAGCGCTCACGCTTCGTTGTGTGGTGACATGGGTACATACTTGCCCGGTCGCTCTCTCAGAACGCTCTCAGGCTGTGCCCATAGACTCGAAGCAGCTGGCCGAGCTTCAACACAACGGCAGATCATCAGGGCTTGGGTCCCCCGGATCATCCCGTGTTACCAGGGCGTCTATGTGGAGCTGCGGGGATTTGAACCCCTGACCCTTTGACTGCCAGTCCAAAGTCCCCCAAACCAACCCGTCACGCCCACCCAAGAGGTGGCGGGCCTTGAGAATCGGCCGCCAATGCATGTCCGTGCATGTCGATGATCGGAAGGTCGGCCATTCCATGACCCTAGCCAACGCTCTTTAGAGCCTTCGCTGTCCGCGATTGATAACTTTCGTTGTTCGGAGCCCAGGGGATCTGAACCCCTACGCCTTGCCTGCCGTTCCAAAGTCCCCCCGGTACCAACCCGTCCCAATCTGTCACACCCAGTCCTCGAATCTGATTCGCTAACGGGGTGATTGCTCCTATGTGGTCACAACCCGCACCTACCCGTCACGGTTGTTTTCCGGCCAGACAGCGGACACGAGCCAGCGAGCCGTGCTAACGAAGCACCCAGACCGGGAATCTCCACCTCACAGCACCCTTGCCGGTCATGTCGACGGCGCGTCCCTGCTGGTGGCCCTCCTATCCCTCGACTGTGACCCGACCGGTCATGCCCTCCCCCTGAACCATCCCGGGTTTGGTGCACACTTCCATGATTGGAAAGGTGGCATTTATGCCTAGGAAATTTGATGAGGCTACGAAGGCTCGGGCGGTGCGTTTGGTTGTCGACCACAGAGACGATTATGTCTCTGAGTGGCAGGCGATCATTACGGTCGCGGAGCGGTTGGGTGTGGGCGCTGAGACGTTGCGTAAGTGGTTGCGGCGGGCTGAGGTCGATTCTGGTGGCCGGGATGGTGTGACCACTGCGACGGTTCGCGAGATCCGCGAGTTGAAACGGAAGAACGCCGAATTGGAGCGGACTGTTGAGATTCTGAAGGAGGCGACAAGTTTCTTCGTGCGGGAGAACGACCCGCAACGTCGATGATGTGTGAGTTCATTGCCGAGCATCGAGCTCGGTTCGGGGTCGTTCCGATCTGCCGGGTGTTGTCTGAGCATGGCCCGAAGATCGCTCCGAGAACCTTTTACGCCTGGCAGAAGCGGCCTCCGTCGAAACGGGTTCTGTGGGATATGGTGGTCACCGAAATCCTGGCCGGCTATTACCAACCCGGCGTTGATGGGCGTCGCCGCCCCGAATCGTTGTACGGGTCCCAGAAAATGTGGGCTCATCTCAACCGGGAAGGCATCGTGGTGGCCCGCTGCACGGTGGAACGGCTCATGCAAACCAACGGCTGGCAGGGCGTGACCAGGGCCAAGAAGGTGCGAACTACTGTTTCGGATCCGACGGCGGCACGTCCCCCGGACCTGGTCGACCGCCAGTTCATGGTCGAAGCCCCCAACCAGCTGGTGGTAGCTGACTTCACTCATGTGGCCATGGCTGGCGGCTCCCACACATACACCGCCTTCTGTGTCGACGCCTACGCAGACATGATCGTCGGATGGGACTGTGCGGAGACCAAACACACTGCAATGGTCGAAACAGCCCTCAGCCAAGCCGTAAACCTTCGTCAACGACAAGGCACGCCGATAGGAGGGGCCATTCACCACTCCGACGCCGGGTCCCAATACACGTCGGTGCGTTTTGGTGAGTCGCTGCTGCTAGCCGGGATGACCCCCTCGATCGGATCAGTGGGAGACGCCTACGACAACGCCCTATGCGAAACGATCATCGGCTTATACAAAACCGAATGTGTCCGAGCCGACTCGCCGTTCCGCACCGGGCCGCTGGCCACAGTCGCCGACGTCGAACAAGCCACAGCAGCCTGGGTGCACTGGTACAACAACCACCGGCTCATGCACCGGCTAGGACGAATACCCCCAGCCGAACACGAAAACAAACACTATGCAAGAATCCATGACGGCCAACCAGCCGTTCACACGTAACGAAGTGCGCACGCAACCCGGGACGGTTCAGGACATGGTTTACAACGTGCGGGGACATGGTTTACAACGTGCGGGGACAT
>JBBKXI010000242.1:0-18078 GCA_037969415.1 Acidimicrobiia bacterium
AGCATCGCTGGCCAACGCTACGGCCCAAGCCGTGATCGGGACCGATGGTTCTGAAACCGCGATCAAAGCGGCTGCTGCGAAAGCTGCCGAAGATGTAACAATCATCGAAGATCTTTACGGTTCGGTTGAGTACAAAACCCACCTGGCCTCGGTTTACGCGGCGCGGGCACTAATGAAGGCGATAGCCAACGCTGGCTAGCTATCGACGTTCTCGATCAAACTGAATATCAGCTCGGCGTAGTAGGAGGGCCAGCGTTCATCTGATGCTTCGACGCGGTGCTTTTCATCCGCCTCTTTCAACCAACCGACCACCTGATCCAATTCGGGTTGGAAACCGATCCGTGATTCAAGGCCGTTGTTGATCAAGAATTCTGCGTACCATTCCGGCCAACCCGGATTCGGGCCGCCGAAAATTTCGTGATGCGCTCGGCCAGCCGCGCCGAGGAGCCGGGCCAGGTCATTGATTTCTTCTGGGGTCGCCACGAGAGAAAGATAGTACCCTTTCGCTGGTGGCGCCCAACCCCGTAATCCTCGTTGTAGACGACGAAAACGTTGTTCTCTCCGCTGTCCAACGAGACTTACGACCGAGGTACGGAGAGGACTATCGGATCGTCGGGGCGGCGGGCGGAAGGGAAGCCCTCGACGTGGTTCGAACCCTGGCACAGAGAGAACAACCTCTGGCCCTCGCCCTGGTCGATCAGCGGATGCCTGACGTCACGGGAATTGATGTACTCAAAGAGACGCTCGAATTCCACCCTGATGCCAAGCGAGTCCTTCTCACTGCATACGCCGACACTGATGTGGCTATCAGCGGTATCAACGAGGTCGGCCTCGACTTTTACATCACCAAGCCGTGGGATCCTCCGGAAGAGCGTTTGTACCCGATCCTCGATGATCTCCTCGACGATTGGCAGGCAGGATATCGCCCGACATTCGAAGGAATTCGAATCGTGGGTTCACCCTGGTCCAGAGAGACCCACGAACTCAAGAACTTCTTGACGAGAAACCAGATCCCCTATCGCGCTCTCGACCTCGTGAACGATACCGACTTGGCCAGGGAGCTCGATCTGGCCGGCGCAACTGTTGCTGACCTTCCACTGGTGACGATGCCAGACGGGGAAACCCTGTTTCACCCCTCCACCGTCGAAGTGGCCAGCAAGGCCGGCCTGAGAACGACCGCAACCGGCAGGGCCTACGACGTAGTTGTAGTCGGTGCCGGCCCATCAGGCCTTGCTGCGGCGGTCTATGGTGCATCTGAGGGCCTCAGCACCCTTCTGATCGAAGAAAAGGCCCCGGGCGGCCAGGCGGGAACGAGTTCGAGGATCGAGAACTATCTCGGATTCCCCAAGGGAATCAGTGGTGCAGATCTGGCGAGAAGGGCAACCAGTCAGGCCGAGCGATTTGGAGTTGAATTGCTGGTTCCGGCCTCCGTGGAACGAGTTGAAAGAAGAGATCCATTTCGAATCGTCCATCTCGCCGACGGATCCGAAATCACCGCAAAGTCCATGGTGATCACCAGCGGCGTGTCATACCGTCAGCTTGAAGCCGAGGGAATCGATGAATTTACCGGTCGCGGCGTCTACTACGGGACTTCTCGGGTAGAAGCCTCGCTCCACCAAAACGAGCCGGTCTATGTAATCGGGGGCGGCAACTCCGCGGGCCAGGCCGCCTTATTCCTCACAGGGTTCACCGACAACGTCACCATTCTCATCCGATCCGAGTCTCTGGCTGCGTCCATGTCCCAGTATCTGATTTCGGCAATCGAGGCCTCAGATGCGGTTTCGTTGATGACGGGAGTCCAGGTGGCTTCCGCAACCGGATCTGACCGATTGGAGAAGGTACGGCTTCGCTCGATCGTTACCGGTGACGAAACCGACCACGAAGCGGGTGCCCTGTTCATCTTCATCGGGCAGAAGGCGCGCACCGAATGGGTGGCCGAATTAGTGGAACTCAACCAACGGGGATTTATCGTCACGGGTTCGGACCTCGCGGCACCGAAGGGATGGAACGTAGATCGCGAGCCGCTGCCCTTTGAAACAAGTGTTCCCGGGATCTTTGCCGCCGGGGATGTTCGTCAGGGCTCAATCCAGCGGGTGGCCGGCGCTGTAGGAGAGGGGTCGGCAACTATTCGCAACGTCCATCGTCACCTGGAGCAGTTGTGAACGACCTGGCTGAGGCGTTACGTGAAGTCCCCTATTTTGCCGGCCTCGATGCCGCGACTCTGGACGAGTTGAGGGAATCATCCGAGATACTGGATCTTGACGCCGGAGTCGAGATCATCACTGAGGGTTCCCTTTCCGATGATATGTACGTCGTCCTGGAAGGGACTCTCGACATCACAAAGAAGTATCCCCATAAGACCGTGACAGTCGCTCAAAGGGGATCCGGAGACGTCATCGGTGAGATTGCGATTCTCGAGAAGAGTCCCCGGACGGCCACGGTGACGACCGCCGCCTCGAGCCGTTTGCTGCGAACGCCAGCATCCGCGGTGGAGAAGCTCCTTGACGATCCCGCCGTCATCAGGAAAATGTTCCACACAGTCACCGTCCGATTACGCGAGATCGAAGCTGCCGTGCGTCGCGAAGAGCAGCTCGCGTCACTGGGGCGTATGGCGGCCCAGTTGATGCACGAGTTGAACAATCCTGCCGCCGCCGTGGGACGCACTTCTGAGCTTCTCTCTGACGTGCAGACCAGACTCGGCGCGGCAACACTTTCGTTGATCGGGATCGAGGATGTCCCAATGCTCCAGGCCTCCGACAGCCAACCGAAGGACCCGCTTGCTCGAGCGGACGTAGTCGATCGGTTCTCCGCCTACCTGCGGGAAATGGGGGTCGAAGATCGTTATGACGACCTCTCGTCAAGCCTCGCCGACTCCGGTTTGACGATTCCTGGATTAAAGGAACTCATCGCCGGAGTCTCCGCCGACTCGAGGTCGACGATGATCGAGTGGATCGGTCTGAGAAGCCAGACCGGCGAGATGTTGAACGAGATCTCGGTGGGTGCGAGTCGCATTTCTGAGCTGGTGTCGGTAGTCAAAAGCTATACATTTCTTGACCAGGCTCCGCTCCAGACGATCAGCCCGATGGAGGGCATCCAAGACACGCTGCTCATCCTCAAGCACCAATTGAAGAACGTGGTCATCGAAATCGACATGCCTCAGGATCTGAATTCAATTGAAGCTCCCGGAAGAAACCTCAACCAGGTGTGGGCCAACCTGATTGAAAACGCCGTCGATGCGATGGATGGAACGGGCACTATCAGTATCGTCGGTGCCAACGATGATGACTCTGTGATCATCAGCGTGAGCGACACCGGGTCGGGTATCGATCCTGCGGTTCGCGATCGGATCTTTGAACCTTTCTTCACAACGAAAGAGCCGGGAAAAGGCACCGGTCTCGGCCTCCACACGGTCTACAACACCGTGAACAGGGCCGGTGGCTCCATCGAGGTCGACTCGGGCGAGAATGGGAGCACTTTCACACTCCGATTCCCGGCTGTGGGCAACGGCGATGGATAGACAAACGGAACTCCCCACCGGCACCGTCACATTCATGTTCACCGACATCGAAGGGTCGACCGAGTTGCTCCAATCGGTTGGCGAGATATTCGGCGAGTTGCTCGACGCCCACTACTCGATTGTTCGCTCGGCTGTTCAGAGCCATTCAGGCGTCGAGATACGGACCGCTGGAGACTCGCTGTTCGCGGTGTTCGACTCACCACTCGAAGCAGTTCTGGCTGCGGTCGCCACCCAACGTGGGATCAAAAAGCATGTATGGCCGCAGAACCATCCGATACGAGTGCGGATTGGAATCCACACCGGGGTCGGAAATCTCGGTGGTGACGACTACGTGGGCCTTGATGTGCATCGCGCCGCTCGTATCTCCGACGCGGGCCACGGTGGCCAGATTGTCGTCTCAGAATCAACAGCCCTATTGGTCGAAAGACTCCTTGGCCAGACGGCGTCGCTGCTCGATCTCGGCAAACACCGGCTCAAGGATCTATCTGAGCCGGAAACCCTTTTTCAAGTCGTCGCCGACGCCCTTGAGACTACATTCCCCCCGCTTCGAACCCTCGACCTGGTCCCGAACAACCTTCCCCACCAAGTAACCAGCTTCATCGGCCGGGAGGAAGTTCTCAACGAGGCAGCAAATTTGCTCGCCAGGACCAGGATTCTCACTCTCACCGGCCCCGGCGGCACCGGCAAAACCAGACTGTCACTTCAGTTGGCGGCCGACGCCTCTGACGAGTTTTCTGATGGTGTCTACTTCATCGACCTGTCGTCAGTTCTCGAAGTCGAAGTAGTGCCCTCCGCCATACTTGCCGCTGCCGGGCTCAGGGCATCGGGCCACGAGCAAACGCCCTATGAGCACCTCGTGGAGCGAATCGCGGGAAAGCATGTCCTGCTGGTGCTGGACAACTTCGAACATTTACTCGGGGCTGCGCCTCTGGTATCCGATATGGCGCGGGCCGCGCCAGAGTCGAAGTTTCTCATCACGAGTCGGGCGCCACTTCACATTCAGGGCGAGCAGGAAATGCCAATACCGCCCTTGCAAGTCGACTCCGAATCGTCGGCGGCCCCCGAGGCAGTTCAACTATTCACCGAACGGGCGATGGCGGTCAACCCCACATTTGCGATCGATCGAACCAACGACGACGACGTGCTCGCATTGGTTACGCGTCTCGATGGGCTGCCGCTGGCCATCGAGCTGGTGGCCTCGAGAGTCAAGCTCCTCCCGGTCTCCGCAATTCTGCAGAGGCTTGACACCTCGATGCTGGGGGCAGGATCGGTCGACCAGCCGGAACGGCAGCGGACAATCACCGGAGCGATTGACTGGAGCTACAGACTGCTCGATCCAGCACAAACCGAGCTCTTTGAGCGTCTCTCGGTTTTTGTTGGAGGGGCAAGGTTGGAAGAGATCGAGCGAATTTGCGCTGGTTCGCACAACCTCCTCGATCGTTTGGCCGAGCTAGTGGACCACAGCCTCGTCCGCGTGGACGCCGGTTCGGGCCCACCACGATTTCGGATGCTGTTCGTGATTCGAGAATACGCCCACGAGCGACTGGTGGAGCATCAGGATCCCGACACGATTCGTCGCATGCATCTAGAGACATACACCGAGCTGGTTGAGAGCTTGGAGCTCGAGTTTCTGACCGCGAAGCGTCGAGATGTATTCGATGCAATTGAAATGGAACACGACAACATCAGGGCTGCCCTGGATTGGGGTCTCAACAAAGAAGGCGACCTCGTTCTTCGACTGTCGGCTGTCTGCTGGAGGTTCTGGCAGACCCGGGGCCACCTGTATGAAGCAAACCAGCGTCTGGAGTTAGCTCTCGGCCAACCCGGTGGCCGGTTGGAACTGAGGGCCAGGACAATCGAAGCCCTGGGAGGCGTGTTGTGGTGGCGAGGAAAAATGTCTGAAGCATTCGCCCGTTACGCCGAGGCCTTGGAGATCGCTCGCACCAATGATGATCAGCGGGAATTAGCAAACGCAATATACAACTATGCCCTGGCCGCGGGGTTCGAGCAGAGTGTGAACCTGGCGGTTCCCCTCTTCGACGAGGCTGAAGAAATATACGAGAAGCTCGGCGACACCAATGGCATGGGAGACATCGAGTGGGGGCGGGGCAACCTACTCACCTTTACATCCGATTTTGTCGAGGCTCTACGTCATCTCATGAAGAGCGCTGATCTCTACAAAGAGTCGGGCAACGAGTTCGGATCAGGTTGGTCGATGTTTGAGGTCGGTGGCTGCGCTCTACGGATGAATGATCCCGAAGCTGCATGGCCGTACGCTCGCGATGGCCTGGAGTTATTCATCCGCCACCACGACGTTTCCGCGGTCGTCATGTTCATGACTCTGGCTGCGGGAATAGCCCACGAGATGGGTGACGCGGTTCGAGCCCATCGTCTTGCTGGTGCATTTCATGGTCTGCGCATCTCGTCCGGGACCGATCTGGCCACAATCGACTTCAACACAATCGTCGGCCTGGAGTTCGAAACCCTGGAAGGGCTGGAGCCCGGCGAATTACGAGACGCCTATACCGAAGGTAAGACAATGCCTTACGCGAAAGCAATTGAATACGCGCTGGCCGGACCTAAGGACGGTTGACTCAGGGGCGGCGAAACTTTGAGGGTGTCCTCGCTACCAACACGTCACATGGAGCCCCTTCGACCAAACCCTCAGCTACGTTTCCCAGCAATACCATCCTCGTCGCCGTTGCCCCCCGACACCCGACGACGACAAGATCGGCACCCCGCCGCCGCAGCGTCTCTTCGATCGTCGAAACCGGAGGCCCATCGACGACCAGCGTCTTGACGGCTCCGCCCCATCTAGCCCCAAACTCCTCCATGCGCTCCGCGGCCATCTTCAATCGGTGGGATCTCGAGGCAGTCACTTCTTCCTGGAACAGCCCCGCATCAGCAAGTAGCGGGTCAAACCGAGCGGGCAGCGCATAGAGAATCATCACCTCAGCCTCTGGAAAATGCTCAAGTGCATGATCAACCGCTGCCCTCGACTGCTCCGAAAAGTCGACTGCTGCTATCACCTTGCGATATGGCACCCGGGGTTGGCGTCGCACAATCAAGGTGTCGACGAGCGCCTTCCGGGCGAGGCGTCGTGCGGTAGGGCCCGCCGAAAAGTTGTCGATTGAAGACGAGCCAATCACGAGGAGTGCCGCGGACTTTGCTCTGTGGGCCAGCGTCCAGGATGGTGAGCCGGTAACAACTTCGAGTTCGACCGGGACAGCCGACCTCTCCGCCATCCACTCTTTCAACTTGTTCGCTTCCCGTTTTTGATGGTCACGCATTAACCGAGCATGCGAGGGATCGATCATCGCCTCGTCGACCGGTTCGAGGACGTAAACTAAATGCAATTCCAGCGACTCGTGTTCGGCGACGAGACGGGCACGGTCGGCCACCCGCCGACCCATCGAACTGAGGTCAATCCCCGCTACAACAGCCCGCAATGTTTCTCCATGGACAGGACGCGGACTCTAGCCAACACCTATCGGCCACCGCCCGCGAAAGGCGAACTTACTTGTAGAGCACCCGGCAAAAGGTCCAAATAGCGATCCCGACCGATCACCGTCGCGCCCATCCGTTCCAGATGCGGTGTCAACCACTGGACATCGAGGAGGGATCCGGGCCGCGACGAGAGAACCACAACGAGATGCACCAATGCGACCTTCGACGCATCGCTCACCTGATAAAACATCGACTCGCCAGCAAAAAGGCCACCCACCGACACTCCGTAGAGACCACCGGCGAGATTCCCTTCGCTGTCCCAGACTTCGATCGAATGGGCCCACCCGAGACGGTGCAATTCGACGTAGGCATCCCTGATTCCTTCGGTGATCCATCCCTGGGGTCGGGAAGGATCGGCACAGGCGTCGATGACCGCCGAAAACCCAGCATCCATCGAGATTGTGAACTTTCTTACGGACTGACGCAGCGATCTCGAAATCTTGAGATCGCTGAGGGGCAAAACCGCGCGCTCCTGTGGTGACCACCATGCCAACCGGCCATCGGGCAGCGGCATCGGGAACATACCGTGCCGGTAGGCCTGGAGAATAGTTCCAGGCGCGAGGTCACCTCCCACCGCGATGACATCATCGTCCACGGTGCGCGGGTCGGGAAGGGTGAACTTTGACGGCATCGGTTCAACTGGCACATCCCGATTGTGTCAGGAAAGCCGGTTGAGTGTCTTTTAGAGTGGCTGCCATGCGAGCTCTCATCTGCAACGAGTACACCGGAATCGATTCGCTAACAGTCGGTGAGCTTCCTGAACCTGAGCCAGCACCGGGCAGCGTCTTGATAGAGGTCAAAGCCGCTGCCGTCAACTTCGCGGACAGTCTTCTGGTTTCCGGGCTCTATCAGATGAAGCCGGAGCTTCCGTTCGCCCCGGGGTCAGAGGCCTCCGGAATCGTCCTCGATTCTGGCGGTGTTCACGGCCTGGAAGTCGGCGATCGCGTGTGTGGATTTCCCGGAGTCGGAGCCATGGCTGAGAAGTCCCTGATCCCGGGCCCGGCCACCGTCAAAATTCCAGACACCGTTTCGTTTGAAGAGGCGGCATCGATACCGGTTGCCTATGGAACGTCATATCACGCTCTCGTCGATCGGGGACAGCTGCAGGCCGGGGAAACCCTGCTGGTCCTTGGTGCTGCCGGTGGGGTTGGGCTGGCCGCAGTTCAAATCGGCAAAGCTCTTAGGGCCAGGGTGATCGCGGCGGTTTCAAGTGATGAGAAGACAGATGTCGTGACTGGTTCGGGCGCTGACGCCGTAATCCGATACGACCAGGTCTCACTTCGGGATGGGATCAGCGAAGCGACCAACGGCGAAGGTGTGGATGTGGTTTACGACCCGGTGGGCGGCGATGCCACCGAAGCCGCATTGCGATCGACCAGGTGGAAAGGCCGATTACTCGTTGTTGGCTTCGCTTCCGGCGACATCCCTTCCATTCCGCTCAATCTCACCCTGGTCAAGGGAAATTCGATCGTTGGCGTCTTCTGGGGACGACATTTCGCGGAGGCACCCGAAGAAGAGGCAGCCAACTTCAAACAGATCATGGCGTGGGTCGCGGACGGGACGCTTAACCCCACAGTACAGAAGACATATCCTCTCACCGAAGGGGCGGCGGCCATCAAATGGGTTGCGGAGCGAAATGCCATTGGTCGGGTGGTGGTGCTGCCATGACCGATTTCATCGTCATTGGCGGCGGTATCGCCGGAGTCTCCGCTGCCGCCTACCTAGCGCCCCACGGCTCGGTACTGCTTCTGGAGCAGGAAAGCTCCCTGGCGTATCACACCACGGGACGCTCGGCCGCCACGTTCATCACCAATTACGGATCGCCCGGTGCCCGTGCCCTCGCTCGGGCCTCGAAATCCTTCCTGGAGAACCCGCCTGATGGCTCGGCTGACGCGGCACTTCTGTCGCCGCGAGGTGTGATCTGGACAGCCCGACCCGACCAAACCGACGACATCGAATCAGTCGCCAATGTTGGAAGAGCGTCGGGGTCAGATCCGGAAGTGCTCGACGCTGACCAGATAATGGAGATCATGCCTTTGATGAACCGGGCCAACCTCGGAGGCGGGATCTACGAGCCAACCGCCCGGGACGTCGACGTTGCAGGACTCCATCAGGCTTTCGTCCGCATCCTTCGCAAACACGACGGCACAATCGAATTGAGCTCACCGGTCACAGCACTTTCGACCAATCAAGGTAAATGGACGGTGACGACCGCGACCGGGAAATTCCATTCACCAACCATTGTCAATGCCGCGGGTGCCTGGGGCGATGCTGTCGCGGCGATGGCCGGAGTCGAGCCCATCGGTCTCCAGCCATTGCGACGCACCGCATTCATGGTCCCCGGATCGGACCAATATTCGAAGTACCCAATGATCGTGGGAATCGGCAACGACTACTACTTCCGACCCGACGGCTCTCAGTTTCTCTGTTCGCTGTCCGAAGAAGAACCGTCTGAGCCCACCGATGCCCGACCTCGGATGGAAGATGTCGCTCTGGCCATCGATCGCATCAACGAGGTCACCACGCTTGGAATCCGTACCGTCAACTCACAATGGACCGGCCTCAGAACCTTCGCACCCGACCGAGAGTTCGTCATCGGGGAGGAACCAACCGCCCCGGGGTTTTTCTGGGTAGTTGGAGAGGGAGGTAGCGGGATCATGACCTCACCGGGATTCGGGGCTCTGGTAGCCAGCCAAATCATCGGCGATGGGTTGTCCGAGGATCTCACCACAGCGGGTGTAGACCCCGCTATCACATCACCCGGCCGATTCCGTCGTTAAGTTCTGTGTCGATTTTGAGCGGCATAGGCTCTTCAGCCGGTCACGGCCCCTTGACTTGAGGAGCCTACGAGCTTCGCATACTTGGCCAGAGCACCGGTCTCGTACCGGGCCGGTGCGGGTGACCAGGAGGCTCGTCGCTGTTCGAGAACTTCAGGATCGACCACGACATCGAGTCGTCGCTGCGGAATGTCGAGCCTGATTCGATCACCTTCTTCGATCAAACCGATCGGTCCCCCCATTTCCGATTCGGGGGCGACATGGCCGATACACAACCCGGTGGTGCCGCCGGAGAATCGTCCGTCGGTGATCAAGAGCACATCTCCGCCCAGTCCGGCTCCTTTGATGGCTGCGGTTATCTGAAGCATCTCTTTCATGCCAGGCCCACCACGGGGGCCCTCGGTGCGGATCACCACAACATCTCCATGATTGATCTGATGGGCAAACATCGCATCCAGCGCTGCGGACTCTCCGTCGAATACCCGGGCAGGACCTTCAAACTCTTGGGTCTCGACTCCGGCGACCTTGACCACGGCTCCATCCGGGGCCAACGAACCGCGGAGGATGGCAATTCCCCCCTCCGGAGCCAGTGGTTTGCCGACCGGGGCGATAACCGACTGATCGGATGGAACGACCACGTCAGCAACATTTTCTGCCAGCGTCTGTCCGGTGACGGTGAGTACGTCCCCATCGATTAGCCCTTCATCCAACAGGGCCTTGAGAACCACGGGAACTCCCCCGATGCGGTCGACATCGACCATATGGAATCGCCCGAATGGCTTGAGATCTCCGATATGTGGTGTTCGCCTTGAGATTCGATCGAAGTCGTCGATTTCAAGAGGAATCCCCACCTCGTGGGCCATAGCTAAAAGGTGAAGAACGGCGTTGGTGGAGCCACCCAGCGCCATGACCGTGGTGATCGCGTTATCAAAGGCGGGTCGGGTCATTATTTGACGTGCCGAAATCCCGTTGTCGAGCATGTTCATCACCGCAACGCCGGAGTCCCTGGCGTAGTCGCGGAGGCGAGGATCAATCGCCGGCACTGAGGCCGAGCCGGGAAGCGACATCCCGATGGCTTCGCCCACTGATGCCATGGTGTTGGCGGTGAACATTCCTGCGCAGGACCCGGCCCCCGGGCACGCAGCCCGCTCGATGTCAAGAAGCTCCGCTGCAGTTATCCGGCCTTCGGATTCGGCGCCGATTCCCTCGAAGACATCCACGATGGAGATGTCTTTACCTTTGTAGCGTCCGGGAAGGCTCGAGCCTCCATAGAGAAACACTGCGGGCAGGTCGAGCCGCCCGGCCGCCATCAACATCCCCGGAAGCGACTTGTCGCACCCGGCAATCGCCACCAATCCGTCAAAACGCTCAGCGTGCATGACGAGCTCCACCGAATCGGCAATTACCTCGCGGGAGACCAGCGATGCCCTCATCCCCTCATGGCCCATCGAAATCCCGTCGGATACTGCAATGGTGGAGAACACCAGACCCACACCGCCCGATGCGGCAACCCCCACCTTGGCGTGTAGCGAGAGCTCAGGTCCGGTGAGGTTGCATGGCGTCACCTCGTTGCCCGCAGACACAACACCGATTTGTGGTTTAGAAAAATCGTCCTCGGTGAGCCCTACGGCCCGGAGCATGGCGCGGGCGCCTGCCTTAGCGGGTCCTTCGGTGACATCTTGTGATCTGAGCTTTCCAGACATCGGGCGATCCTAGTGCCCTGTCCACAAACGCTTGCCGCGTTCAGTGCGGCCAGATGACGCCGCCGACTGCGTCCTCGTCCTCGACGAACGGCCCAGTGCGCCTTCGGACTGCGTCCTTGTCGGGCGACGCCCCTGGCTCGCCCTCAACATCGCCAACGATCATGGACAGGGCACTAGCCTTCCGTGGAAGGTCAACGTTTTGACTACTGATTGGAATCCGGGCCACAATCCCCCATGGCCACTATCTACTACGACGACGACTGCAACCCCGATCTGATCAAGGCTAAGAAGGTGGCAGTCATCGGATATGGGAGCCAGGGCCATGCCCACGCCCTGAACCTGTTGGAATCCGGTGTCGACGTCGTTGTCGGGCTCCGCCCCGATTCCGCAAGCGTCGAGGCTGCAACTGGCGCCGGGTTGAAAGTCATGTCGGTCGCAGATGCGGCGGCTGCGGCTGATGTCGTAATGATGCTTCTTCCCGACCAGGTGATGGCGGATGTCTTCCAATCTGAGGTTGCTCCCGGCTTGGAGACGGGTGACACGCTGATGTTTGCCCACGGGTTCAACATCCACTTCGGGGCGATAGTTCCTCCTGATGACGTCGACGTTTCGATGATCGCTCCCAAAGGACCGGGACATCTGGTGAGGCGCACCTACACCGAGGATTCTGGTGTTCCATGTCTGATCGCCGTTCACCAGGACATTTCGGGGACGGCGCACGATCTTGCCCTCTCCTACGCTCACGCTATCGGGGGAAGCAGGGCCGGAGTGCTCGAGACCACCTTCAGAGAAGAAACAGAGACCGATTTGTTCGGCGAGCAGGTGATCTTGTGCGGTGGCATCGCTGAGCTGATCAAAGCTTCTTTCGAGACACTGGTTGAGGCGGGTTACCAACCCGAGTCGGCCTACTTTGAAACTCTCCACGAGCTCAAGCTAATTGTCGACTTGCTCTTTGAAGGCGGCCTCTCCTGGATGCGCTACTCAGTCTCAGATACGGCGGAGTACGGCGACTACACGCGGGGCAACCGCATTGTCACCGACGAGACCCGGGCGACGATGAAAAAGGTCCTGGCTGAGATTCAGAGTGGCGCCTTTGCCAACGAATGGCTCGCCCAGGCCCGGGAGGGTGCTCCGTTCCTGCTGGAACAACGTGCGGCCAACCGGGAACACCAAATTGAACAGGTCGGTTCGGAACTCCGCAACATGATGCCCTTCCTCGAGCCAAAAACGGCGCCGTAGCGCCGCTTTCAAAGTGACAGACGGCGCCGTAGCGCCGTTTTCAAAGTGACAGACGGCGCCAATAGCCCGGTTCCCGACACGTTCGGTCGTATAACCTTGACAACTAACCCGACCAGGTGTTTACTGTGGCTTCACATATGAAGTCCTCTTCCCGCGCCCTCCCAATCAGTATCTCTGTAATTCTCCTTATTGAGTAGGCGCGCACGGACAAACACCTGTGTGCGCCAACCCTCCGGAACCGGAGGGTTTTTTGTTACCCGAAAAGAACCAAACCACATATGACCACAAGCAAATTCACCGGATCGACCTCATTATTTCGCAGCCTCGAATACGAGGGTGTCGAAGTGATATTCGGTGTGCCCGGAGGTGCAATCCTCCCTGCGTACGACCCCTTGCTCGATTCACCGATCCGACATGTGTTGGCACGGCACGAGCAAGGGGCCGGGCACATGGCCGAGGGATACGCAATGGCCACCGGGCGAGTCGGGGTCACCATGGCAACATCGGGCCCGGGCGCTACCAACCTCATAACACCCCTCCAAAACGCGATGATGGATTCCACTCCCCTGGTAGCGATAACGGGCCAGGTCGCCACTTCGGCCATCGGTAGCGACGCATTTCAAGAGGCCTACACCACCGGTCTGGCGATGCATTGCACCAAACATGCCTATCTGGTGACGAATGCCGATGACATTCCCAATATCTTGCATGAGGCGTTTCATCTCGCGTCGACCGGCAGGCCCGGGCCGGTTCTGGTTGATATCCCCAAAGATATCCTGAACCAGGAGACCCAGTGGAGGGAGCCGACACTCGCCGGTCTTCCAGGTTACAAACCGACATCCCACGGTCACCCCAAGCAGATCAAGGCTGCCATCGAGATGATCGAGTCGGCCCAGCGACCCGTCCTCTACGTTGGGGGTGGAGTCATTGCTGCCGGTGCTTCTGCTGAGCTGATTGAGTTTGCAGAGATGGCCAATGCGCCTGTGGTGACCACACTCATGGCCCGCGGGGCATTTCCTGACCACCATCCCCTCGCCCTCGGCATGCCCGGCATGCATGGCGTTTACGCTGCGACCACAGCCATTCAGAAAAGCGATGTCCTGGTTGCGGTCGGGGCCCGATTCGACGACCGTGTCACCGGGAAAGTGGACGCTTTCGCTCCGAATGCGAAGGTCGTTCACATCGACGTCGACCCTGCCGAGATCGGGAAGATCAGAAATCCCGAGGTTCCGATCGTTGGCGATGCACGTTCGGTTCTTTCAGATATGAACAAGAAGCTGGCCAAGATCAGGGTCGATAATCCAGCTCCAGCCCGGTCTGAATGGTTCGAAACCATTAAAGGCTGGCAAGACTCGAAGCCCCTCAAGTATCACCAGGACCCTGACGGCCCGATCAAGGTGCAGAACTTCATCGAGAAGTTGTATGAAATAACAAACGGCAACGCGATAGTCACTGCAGGCGTTGGTCAGCACCAGATGTGGGCGTCACAGTTCTGGAAATTTGAACGGCCGCGATCGTGGATCAACTCCGGCGGCTCGGGAACAATGGGCTTCTCAGTGCCGGCCGCGGTCGGTGCGAAGACTGCCTGGCCCGACGAGCTGGTGTTCGCTCTCGACGGTGATGGATGCTTCCAGATGACCCCGCAAGAAATGATCACTGCCGCCGCCGAGAACATTCCGATAAAAGTCGTCGTTTTCAACAACGGTGGCTACGGAATGGTCAAGCAGTGGCAGAACCTCTTCTACGCCGGACGGCTATCACAGGTCGAGATGCCCGCGGGAATCCCCGACTATCCGGCGATGGCCGAGGCGATGGGATGCGTCGGGTTCCGGGTGACCCATCCATCCGAGATCGACATCGTCCTCGAGAAAGCGATCGCAATCGATGATCGGCCGGTACTCATCGAAGTCGTAGTCGACACCGAGGAAATGTGCTTCCCCATGGTTCCAGCCGGAGGATCCAACGACGACGTGATCTCCGGTCCGGAGGAATTGTGAGCCAGCACACTCTCTCGGTAATCGTAGAAGACAGGCCCGGTGTCCTCGCCCGGGTGTCGGCCATGTTCTCCAACCGAGGTTTCAATATTCACTCGCTGGCGGTGGGTCCGACGCATGTCGAGGGTCGATCGCGAATCACTCTGGTGGCTGATGCGCCAGACCTCGAACAGCTCCAGAAACAACTGCACAAATTGGTCAACGTGATCACGGTTTATGAATACGACGCCGACTCCTCGCTGGAAACGGAGGTGCTTCTTGCCCGCGTAGCTTGCGACCCATCAAATCGAGGCGCCGTCGGTGACACCGCCTCTTTGTTCGGGGCACGCATGGTCGACATGGCTCCCGACTCGCTCACGTTTGAGCTCTCCGGTACCCCAGATCATCTCCGCTCGTTTGAGGAGCAGGTCAGTCCGTTCGGTCTTCTGGAACTGGTCAAGTCGGGGCGTATCGCCCTCAAAAAGGTATCCAACATCAGACCTTCAGCTGTGGCCGGGTCGCCCCGATGAGGGCCATTACAAGTTCGCCCGGCATGAGATTACGAATCAGCAAGCCGGACTCCGCGATAGGGGACTCCGGCGCAGGCAACCACCACACAACCAACCGAATTTGAAATACAGGGATTGAAATGACAAAAAGAGTACAAGTATTTGATACCACCCTCAGGGATGGGGAACAAGCACCTGGGATCGCGCTCAACCCCGACCAGAAGGTGCGTATCGCAAGCCAGTTGGCGAGGTTAAACGTCGACGTCATCGAGGCAGGTTTCCCGGTCTCGTCCCCCGGAGATTTCGAGGCGGTGCAGCGAATCTCCCGGGAGGTGTCCGGCCCGGTGGTTGCTGCAATGTCACGTACCGGTTCGGAGGACATCGTCGCTAGCTGGGATGCAGTTAAAGACGCCGAGTCTGCTCGTCTTCATATCTTCCTGGCAACCTCGCAGATTCATATGGACCACAAGCTCAGGATGACCGAGGAGGAAGTTCTGATTTCGGTTAAGTCCGGTGTGAGCCGGGCGAAGGATTTCACCGACGACGTGGAATACACCGCTGAAGACGCCACCAGGTCTGATCCCGAATTCCTGATGAGGGTCCTGAGAACGGCCGTTGACTCCGGTGCGACCACCCTGAATGTTCCCGACACCGTCGGGTACGCCACGCCGGGACACTACGGCGCGTTGATCAAGAGGGTCGTTTCCGAAGTCAAGGGTGATAACGCGGCTGTCACTGTCTCGGCCCACTGCCACAACGATCTCGGATTGGCAGTGGCCAACTCTCTCGCCGCGGTCGAGGCGGGGGCGAGGCAGGTCGAAGTGGCAATCAATGGCATTGGAGAGCGTGCGGGGAATGCTTCGTTGGAGGAAGTGGTCATGGCACTCTTAGTCCGCTCCGACCAGTTCGATGCAACCACGGGTGTCGACTCACGAGAGTTATTCCGGACTTCGATGTTGGTTTCCCGGGAAACCGGTTACCCGGTTCAGTACAACAAGGCCGTTGTGGGACGAAACGCCTTCGCCCACGAATCCGGTATCCACCAGCACGGGGTGCTCCGCAATCGGGCAACCTATGAAATCATGGATCCGGTTTCGGTCGGACAAAGCCCCGACAACATCGTCATGGGCAAACATTCAGGCAGGGCTGCGTTCAAACACTCCCTCGCAGTATTGGGCGTTGACCTCAACCCAACCCTATTTGAACAGGCGTTCCAACAGCTGAAGGCAGCCGCTGACAAGCAGGGCGTCGTCAACGAGGCCCAGATGAAATGGATCGTCGATGACGTCGTCTCCCGAATGGAACTTTTCGAGTCGGTGGCTGAGTCATACCGATGAACCAATATCGTGTGGCCGTTGTCCTCGGAGACGGCACCGGCCCCGAAGTGGTGGCAGAAGCCATCAAGGTTCTCGATACTGCGGCTCCCAGATTCGGATTTGATTTCGCCTACGACCAAGTCGATTTAGGTGGATCTCGCTACCTGCGGACCGGGGAAACTCTGACCGGCGCCGATCTGGAGCGTCTCAAGTCTGCTGATGCGATTCTCTTTGGGGCCATCGGGCACCCCGACGTAAAACCGGGCATCCTCGAGCAGCAAATTCTGCTCGGGCTCCGACGCGAGTTGGACCAATACATCAACCTCAGACCGGTGAAACTCCATCCCGGAGTCCGCTCGCCTATTGCCGATGTCGACCCGGCGAGCGTCGATTTCATTGTGGTGCGTGAAAACAGTGAGGGCCTGTACTCGGGAAAGGGAAGTTTCACTGCGAAAGGGTCTGCATTTGAGGTGGCGGTCCAAGAGTCCGTCAACACCCGATTTGGTGTTGAAAGATGTATCCGGTTCGCTTTCGAGCTAGCCGCGACTCGTTCTCGCCAGCACCTCACGATGTGTGGCAAGACCAACGTTCTCACATTTGCATGGGATTTATGGCAGCGAGTTTTCGACGAAGTCGCCGCCAACTATCCGTCGGTGACAACCGCCTACGCCCACGTGGATGCCGCGTGTTTGTGGATGGTCGAAGACCCAGGGCGATTTGATGTCATCGTCACCGACAACATGTTTGGGGACATACTGACCGATCTCGGAGCCGCAATCCAGGGTGGGCTAGGGATTGCCTCCGGAGCAAACCTCAACCCGGGTGGTGTGTCGATGTTCGAACCGATCGGTGGCACCGCCCCCGGGTTCGAAGGGACCGGCCAGATCAACCCTCTGGCCGCAATCGGAGCAGCCGCGATGATGCTGGAAACCCTCGGTGAAACCGAAGCTGCCGAGGCCGTCGAGAATGCAGTCGGGTCTGTGGCTGGTTCACTTCCTTCGCTCCGCGCCGGGGAGATGGGTTCGACCACAAGTGAAGTCGGCGACGCCGTGTCAGAGCTGGTTGGGCAGATCGTCAATCAGGAGGTGGGGTAATGGGATCGGGAACAGCGTTCGACAAAATCTGGAAGAACCATCAGATCGATGACAACCTTCTCTACGTTGACCTCCATCTCGTCCACGAGGTCACATCCGCCCAAGCGTTTTCCGGTCTCGAGCACGCGGGGCGGAAAGTGCGACGACCCGACCTCACTCTGGCTACCGTCGATCACGCAATCCCGACTACAGGACGATCTTTAGGAATCCTCGACCCGATGGCGAAGAAGCAGGTCGACGCCCTCAAAAAAAACTGCGCTAACCACGGCATCGCACTGTTCGACATGGATGATCCACGACAAGGGATCGTTCACGTTATTGGTCCCGAAATGGGTCTGACCCAGCCCGGGATGGTGATCGTATGCGGAGACAGCCATACCGCAACTCATGGAGCGTTTGGTGCGCTCGCCTTCGGGATTGGAACCTCTGAAGTGGAGCACGTT
>JBBKXI010000243.1:0-18125 GCA_037969415.1 Acidimicrobiia bacterium
AGCAACGGCCGGGGGTGGACGGTGGAAATCACGCGTTCCGATCAGCGTTGGTGCCTCACACCCCACCCTCGTCATCGGCCCTACTCGTGCCGATGCCACTCCCTCCTAAAGGAGGGAGAGAAGGTGCCGGGTACTCCCTCCGCAAGCGGAAGGAGAGAAAGCAAGCGGAGGTGGAGAAGATGCAGTTCGCCCGGGTACTCCCTCCGCAAGCGGAAGGAGAGCTAAGCAAGAATTCTCAAATTCTTGCTAGGTGCCTTCTTGCCAGCCGCTTAGGTAGTCGCGTTGTTCATCGGTTAGCCGTTCAAGTCCACCACCGAGACTGTCCAGCTTGATGCTGGCAACTTCGGCGTCGATTTCAGGTGGGAGGGTGTGGATCTTGACCTCGAGGGTGTCGGCGTTCTTCATCAGGAACTCGGCAGCGAGGGCCTGGTTCGAAAACGACATATCCATGACGTCGGCGGGATGTCCTTCGGCAGCACCCAGGTTGACCAGCCGGCCCTCGGCGGCAACCAAGATTCTCCTACCGTCAGCCATCTCGAATTCATCGAGGTTGTCGCGAACGTTCCTCTTCTCAACCGCCATGGCACGCAACGACGCGAGATCGAGCTCGATGTCGAAGTGCCCGGCGTTTGACAGAATCGCCCCGTCCTTCATGACGTCGAAGTGTTCGCTTCTCAAGACATGTTTGTTACCAGTGACGGTGACGAAGATGTCGCCCTCGCGGGCTGCGTCCAATGCTGTCATTGCACGAAATCCGTCCATGGCGGCCGCCAGTGCTCGTACGGGGTCGACCTCAACCACGATCACGTGGGCGCCGAGCCCGTCGGCGCGGGAGGCAACTCCCCGACCGCAGTCGCCGTATCCAACAACGACAAAATTGAGCCCAGCAATGAGGACATTCGAGGCGCGAAGTAGGCCGTCGAGCACCGATTGGCCGGTGCCGTAATGGTTGTCAAAGAGATGTTTGGTAGCCGAATCGTTTACCGCTACGACCGGAACGCGGAGGGTTCCATCTGCAGCCATCGCCCTGAGCCTGATGACCCCCGTGGTGGTTTCCTCTGTCGAACCGATCACTTCGAGATCGCGGCGCTCGGTGTGAAGCAGCGTGGCAAGATCGGCACCGTCGTCCATGGTGATTGCAGGCTTATGGTCGAGAGCGGCATTGATGTGCTTGTAGTAGCCATCGGAGTCGACTCCGCGGACCGCGAAAACCGAAATTCCCTCGGCAACCAGAGCCGCAGCCACATCATCTTGTGTCGAAAGGGGGTTGGATGCGCAAAGAATCGGCTCCGCTCCCCCATCCCGCAAGGCGAGCATCAAATTGGCGGTCTCTGCGGTGACATGGAGACAGGCGGCGACTACCACACCTTGAAGTGGCTTTTCTTTAGCGAAACGCTCCCGAACGGTGTCGAGCACCGGCATCCGGCGACCGGCCCAAGCAACACGTCGGGCACCCGATTCGGCGAGCGCCGGATTAGCAATGTCATAGTTCATTTTTCATCCTCGATTAGGAGCTTCTTCAATTTTTCTATGGTTCCCACCGGAACCGGGTCTACACCGGCGTTGACCGCCATCATCAACGAGACGAGATCACCGATCGCGGTCAATGAAATGATTCGTGTCAAAGCTGAATATCCCTTGGAACGGACCTCCGCAATCCAGGGAACCGCCCCCTCGGTTAGTTCCCGTGTGTGGCGATAGCGCGCAGCTACCCGCGGCGCATCGGCCGAGTCGGTCAGAGCAACGATTCCCAGGTTGGAACTTGTCATCTCGGGTAGAGATTCCCAGCCCACGATTTCGTTGTGATCTAATTCCGGTAGCTTCGAGTGCCAAGCTGGCATCTTGGCGTTCTCGTTGATCTGTGTTTTCCATCGCTCGGCCGCGGTGCCCGAAAGTGCACCACCTCCATAAATGATGGTGGCCCGACCGGCAAGACCGGTGGCTATTTCGCTGGCAAGGACCCAGGCGTTCGAATTCTCGGCCGTCGCTCGGTCGGCATGATCGGCCGCCTCAACTAGGTCCGACTTGGCACTCTCACCTCGGACTATGCGTAGTGCCGCTCCAACGAGGTATCCAAGGGCGGCCCGGGGCTGGATACCCGAAGGGACGTTCACCAGGGGCCACGAGTATTCTTGGGCCATTGCTGCCAATTGCCCGCCAGTCGTGATCGCGGTGACGGGGAGGCCACGACTCTTGGCGTCCTTGGCAACCGAAAGGGTTTCCTCCGTGTTGCCCGAGTAGCTGATTACGACGACGGCCGGTCGAACGCGATCAACCCAGTCGGGGAACGGCGCATAGTCCTTGAAGGCTGTAATTCTCGTCGGGGTGTCACGGGCTAGTGCCTCCATATAGTTCCCGGCGATTCCAGAACCACCCATCCCGGCGAAGATGAATTCGGAATGGGTCCCGTTGCTGGGAATGACGGCGCCCGACGCCCAGCGGAGTTGGTTCCCCAATGATTGAATCATCTCTTTCATATCAGACATCGGTCTGCGCCTTGTCCTCGATAAGCATCACGGGAATCCCGTTTTCGACCGGATAACTCCGGCCACATTTCTGGCACTCCAATTGAGATGTGTCCTCGTGTTCGATCAGCGATCCGTGATCGGCAGGGCATACCAGTACTTTGGCGAGAAGGGGATCGAGCAGGCTCATTCAACCGTAATGATGGCGGCAATCTTCTCTACAGCCGAATCGACCTGATCTTGATTGGGTGCTTCGACGTTCAAACGGAGGAGAGGCTCGGTATTCGAGGCCCTCACATTGAACCAATAGTCCCCGGCATCAACGGATAGCCCATCGAGGCGGTCGATCGATGCATCAGCGAATACGTCCTCTATGCGGGCCAGTGCGTCTTCCTGGCTTGCTACCCGGTAGTTGATCTCACCGGAGCCGGCATACCTCTCCACTTCCTGTCGGAGAACCGAAAGCGGGCTCCCGGCTGCGGTGAGTACGCGGAGCACAAAGAGCATCGCTAGAACCCCGGAGTCGGCCCGATAGTTGTCGGCGAAGTAATAGTGACCGCTGTGTTCCCCCCCAAAGATCGCGCCGGAGTCAGCCATGACTTTTTTGATAAAAGAGTGGCCGACCCTGGTGCGCACTGGGATTCCACCGTGCTCGGCGACAATCTCGGAAACAGCCCTGCTCGTGATCAGATTGTGCACGATCGAAGCTCCCGGGTTGTCCTCGAGGACCGACCTTGCCACCAGAGCGGTAACGCTGCTCCCGGGAAGGGGAACTCCCCTGTCGTCGACAAAAAAGGCACGGTCGGCATCGCCGTCGAACGCCACACCGAGATCGAACTTCTGCTCTGCCATCAGACTCACCAGGTCAGCAAGATTTTCTGGCTGAAGCGGGTCTGCAGGATGGTTCGGAAAAGTTCCGTCGGGATCAAGGTAGAGACCGGTCAACTGCGCATCTAGGCGCTCGAACACTTGCTCCAACACCACCCCTGCCATCCCATTACCTCCATCGACCGCAACTTTGAGCGGGCCAACTGATGCGGGGGCTACCACATCGAAAATGTGTTCCAGGTAACCGGGTACGGGGTCGAACTGAATGACACTCCCGTGGTCTGCCAGTGGCGGGAGAAAGTCGATGACCGCCTGGCGGATCTGATCGAGCCCGGTATCTTCCCCCACCGGCACCGCTCCTGCTCGGCAGATTTTCAATCCGTTGTATTGGGGAGGGTTATGGGAGGCGGTGACAACCGCACCCGCCATATCGTGACTGCCCGAGTAGTAGTAGAGGACGTCCGTGGGTATCTCTCCGAGGTCAACCACGCTCCCACCAGCGGCGAGGACTCCCTCCATCAGCGAATCTGCCAGTTCCGGTGAACTCTCCCGACAGTCGCGTCCAACCGCGATTCGATCGGTATTGAGGACACCAACCAGGCTGGAACCGATCCGGAAATAGAGTTCCCCGTCAATCTCACCGGTATCAGTGCGGCCGCGGATGTCATAGGCCTTGAAGACCGCATCTGGATTCATGGGAGCAATCCTAGAGATCGGCTATCCGCTGAGCCACACCTACAATCTGGCGCTCCCATGGATCCGACCTTTTCCGTAGTTGTCCCTGTCTACAACGAGGCAGAATTCATTCCGATCGCCCTTCCAATGATGGTTGCCGACATGGAAACTCTCAACGTGCCCTTTGAGATTCTTATTGTCGAAAATGGTTCAACCGATGACACAGCTGATGCAGCCCGGTCGATTCCATCAGATTCCATATTGGTGCACTCGCTACTCGAAGCCGACTATGGCTCCGCGATGCACTTCGGATTCTCTCAAGCCGCCGGAGACTGGGTGGTCAACTTCGACATCGACTACTTCTCCGCAAAGTTTCTCCAGAAAGTCCTAGAGAGCAGTGATGTCGACCTGGTGATTGCCTCGAAACGGGACCCTGAGTCAGAGGATCGCCGTTCCATGATGCGGCGTCTCGCTACCAGGGTTTTCAATCTTCTTCTTCGTGGCATTCTCAACTCGGGCGTTTCGGATACCCACGGGATGAAGGCATTTCGCAAAACATTGATCGACGACCTCAACGACCGGGTAGTCAGCCGTCAGGACCTCTTCGATACCGAACTGGTAATACGAGCTGAGCGTGCCGGGTACAAAATCGTCGAAGTACCTGTGGTGGTCGAAGAGATGCGGCAGGCGAGATCTTCGTTGATTAAGCGTGTGCCCCGGACTGTCAGGGGTTTGTTCCGGATTCGGAAACGTCTGAACGATCCGACCGTCGTCTGACCACGCCGATCACACCGACCACCACTAATGCCACCAGACCGGCAGCCGTAAATATTTTTCCAATCGACTCCGGCCAGGTGTCGTTGAACGAAATTACGACATCGTTCTGAGTGGGGACCACGACCATGAGCGACGGAGTTGCTCGCCAGGGTCCCTCAGCACCGTCTGCTTGCCAGTTGGGGAAGTAAGACACTTTCACCAGATGGGGGACTCCCACGGCTTCGGTGTGGAAGGAAATCTGATGATCCTCGAGAACGATATCCGTAACAGCGCCCTCGGAAACGCCAGTTGCCACTGCGTCGCGCTCATCGATGTGTTCGATGCGTTTCCAGTCTTCGGGCCCGTCGGAAACGACCCACTGGTCGAGATGGTCGACGTCGTCATACCAGGCAAGGGCCATGTCGTGAAAGGCAGGTAGCGGTTCACCATCCGACCCGGTAACGGTCTCCGAACCGACCAGGGCAGCGAGTAAACCCCGTTCCGGGACTTCATAGACCGATGGCACAAACTGCGCCGCTTCGACCAATTGTGTTTCAGGGAGTTTGAAGATACCGAACGGGCCTGAGGTCGCAATCCGCTCCATCTCGGGCATCGAGTCGGCCTTCTCTCCTGCCTCGGGGGTGACATTCACGTAATAATTGACACCGTAAACGTCGAGATGGCGCAATCCACGGTCCATGGCAAAGTTGTCGTAGTTCAGGTCCGGGATCGGATTGGACGCCTGTAATGACATTTCTGAGGAATTGATGAAGTGGAACGGAGTGGTCAGAGACGACTCGAAATAGAGTCCCTCCATCGATTGGTGGGATCCCTCGGTCCAGTATGGAATCAACATCGGTGACATCGGAGTCCCGTATATGTTCCAGCCCTCGGTATTCCCCTCCCATTGAACCCGGCCTTCGGGGAGGGTGTCGATCTCGGCCATGAGAGCTTCATACTCCGGCCACGGTTCCTTGGCCTCGTATCCCTCGTAGTTCCATTTCGCCCATCCGTCGACGAACGTCACACCGGATAGGGCACCGAGCGCAATCACAGACGTAGCAAAGATCACGAGAAGATTCCGGGTGGCGATCGACTCCCCCCACCAGAATGACGCCAGAACCAGGGCAAGCCCACCGGCGGCAAAAATGAGCCATGCGAATTCAGGGAAGTCGGTTGAGTCGGCAACCAATCCCGATCCCACCGCGGTGATGGCGACAATCAGGATACGGGTCCAGTTCGCCGATGCTCGCGCTGGAAGCCGCCGACTTGCCCATACCACCGCTGCACCAACTGCAACGGCGGCAAAAAACGACAGTCCAAAATACCAGTATGGGAGGAGCCGCCCATTCCACAGTTTCCACCTCTCACCTCCGAAGAAGTTGGGAAGCAGTTCTGGCAGCAACGTTGGCAAGGGGTAGTAGATGATCGGAAGCAGTGTGGCTGCGATCAACGGAGCGGCACTTCGAGAACGACGCAATGCGTAAATGCCTCCGGCAATCGCGAGGGGGATCAACAACCAAACCTCAACGGGAAAGATCTCTTCGAGACGGGTTAGAGGGGTCCATCCCATGTCGGAAGTAAGCCCAATTCGGGCGAGGAGCGGAAGTGCCCAAATCGCTGCAATCGAAAACCCCCAAACCCATATCGCGATTGTCCGAAGGAAGCTCTTGTTCCATCGGACGACAAATAGAGAGGCGACGATCACGACGATCGTTGTCAGAATGTGGCTGAGGGCGGTTAACGCCAGGAACAACGCAGCCCACTTCATGTACTTTCGGTCGTCTCTTACGGCCTTGACCAAGAAACCCAGATACACCAGAGAAAGTGCGAATGACCACGAGTAGGAGAATTCGCCGGCGAGAGACGACGCGATGTTCCCGCCGTATATGTTGAAACTCTCCATAAAGACAAAAACGGCCGCCGAGCCGGCGGCGATCACGGAGACACTTCGGGACATCCGAATCGCTCTGGCGTGGAAGAAGGCGGCAAATGGGAGTCCCACCAGTCCGGCCACCGTTACCAGCTTGAACGCCACACCGTAAGGAAGGACGACATCGAGGAGGACGATGGTCAATGAGGGGAGCGGAAAGTAGAAGTAGAAGGCAGGGAATCCGGCAAACCAGTCGTTGGACCATCCCATGATGCGACCTGTGGGAAGCAGATTATCCCGGAGATAGGCGGGTCCGAAGACATGAGCACCCATGTCGCCACCCGTCGGGGTTGTGGAGGACAGCACCAACCATGGGTTGAGAATCAACAGAATGATTACCGAGACGCCGGCGATTGTGAGGATGGCGGGCCAGCCGATAAATGACCGCTTTACCGATGGATGACTCACGTCTTTTGGTCGCGAACCATCTCCAGGATCTGGCTCAGGTCGAGCTCTTCCCCGCCCTGATTCCACCACTTCTCCTCGCAATGGTGGCATGAGAAGAACTGGACACGCGCCCCGTCAGGGAGCACTTGTTCGATTTCGATAACATCAGGTGTTGAGCACTGGGGGCAGTCCATTGGCTCCATCCTCGGATAGGTAGGGGATACTGTAAATGCGAGACGCCGCTACAACAACGACTCCTCGTCGAGAAGTCGACCTACGTAACGACTCTTGCGTTTCCCATTCTCGGTCCAGTAGGCGTACCAGTAGGGCCCATGGGGACATTTGGTGCAGCCACGTTTGCCGCATCTGACGGTCTGTTGACGAAGGTGAACCTCAGGGTCCTTGTCGACTTGCAGCGCACCACTCCTGTGGAGTTGGGCCTGAGTGAGGATCATCAGACGACGCAACTCGTGGTCATCGAGTTCTTTCACCGCGTCCAACAGATCGCGGTCGAGGGCCATCAGGCTACAGAAAGCGGTGCGAACAGTCTTGTCGACTGGCGCCGATCGGTCAGGGTCCATCCCTGGGGAGGCGCCATACGGTCAGCATGATTGCCACAGAGCGAGTATCCGTAAGGTTCGGTCGGGCCGACAATTTCATCAAGCCACACTGCACTGTCGTCGTAAGAAAACGTCATATGGGTCGACGCGGGCGACCCGCAGCGGATACAGCTCAAAACCATTGGCTAAACCGTAGGTGTTGTCGGGCGTTCATTCAAGGATCAACGACAGAAACATGGATTCGGGCGCTCCTGACCAAAGAGTCCCAAGGCCGGACTCTCTAACCACCAGTGTTGACGGGACGACATCGATATTCAGAGAGTTCAAAAGCTCCCGATTCGACTCCCAGGAAAATTCCACGAACCCGACAACACCCAATCGCTCGAGCAAGGAATCACGTACGGGCGAACAGTCGGCACATGTCGATGAAGAAAAGAAGTAGATGCCGGGGGCGAGACCACTGCTTTTGACCAGGCGGGAAGGGGTGCGAGAACGACGGCGAAGCGTCAAGACCACAAGAAATGCTGACGCCAGGACAAAACCAACCAGGAGGAGTCGAACGGCGAAATCACTCGTTGCCAATACGGACCCCGCCGCTTAGTGCAATGGCAGCACCCCAGCGGGTGAACCATACGGGCACCAGTTCCCCATCCGACACGATGGCGACACCGTCGAGCAAGCCACCATCGAGAGCGGTTTCGAATACTGCACCGGGTTCGATGGAGATCGTGCTTGTTATTGAGGAGTCCTTCAATTGCGTGAGGGTCAAATCAGCCGCCTCGAGACCCACATTGACGATCACGACAGCGGTCGACGCCTCCGCGACGTTGCCGGCACCTGGAAGGAGCCAGTCCGAACCGCTTGTAGGTGTGGCGTCAGTGATCGCCAGCCCTCCAGGGGCGCTATAACGGCCAAACACGGCTATCGGCGCCTCGGCAACGACGCGGACCGCCATGGCCCCCTCCCGGAGCGAACTCAGGTCGATTACCTGCTGGCCGCGACCCACGACCACCCCTTCGAGAACCTCCTCTTCAAGCCCTTCAGGCCCATAGACATCGACCTGGTAGGCGACATCTTCGGCGACTGTCGAGACGATGATGAGGTCACGATCTCCTACAGAAAACCCGGGAGCAGCGAGAAGCCAACTCTCCGTCGGCGCCACCGGCCGCCAGACCGCCGACTCGCCCTCGATGTCTGCCCGGAGCGAAGCTACAACACTTCCTCGATCGGTATCCAGGGTCATCGACAATGATTCCCGTCCCGGGAGGATGTTCCCCACATCGATGATCACCGATGACCTTGGAGGAACGATGATTCCCACTAACGCCTCCGAGGCCTCCCTTCCCGATTCGGAGAATGCCGAGATATCGACCAGCGCCTCGGTGGCGTATGGGTTCATCAGCTGGAGGTGAAGAGCCGACCCTTCGAGGGTGTTGGCTCCCCCGATGACAGTCTGCCGCTCCGGAATTCGTGAACAAGCCTCGGCGCTCAAAGACAACGACCCGATCGAAACTGTGGCCACTGCCGAATCGCTTGTCGGGAACTCAACCAGAGCCGCGGCCTCCCCGACGGCCGAGATGGTTCCCATGGGTACTGTCACCGTGCCCGACTCGCCGGTCTCAAACCGTCCGGTTCCGGCCGTGGCGCCACCGGAGAAAACCGTAACAAGGCCCTCACCGGCGACTGTGGATGTTATCGCCAGATTGGTCGACCGATCAGCACCCTCCTGGGTAGCGCAAACGGCGACAGGAGGCTCAGCTAGACCGGGAGCCGGATCAGGCTCGGGCGCTGGTGGCGACACGGACAAGATCAAAGCTAAACCAAGCCCGAATACGAGAGCTGGGGATACCCACTTCATTTCTTGGCCCGTCCCCACATCGCGAGACCTATTCCAGAGATAAGGACTGCCAGCGAGAGGTAGCCGAGTGCAATGTTGACCGTATGGCCCCCGTAATCGGCCGAACCGGTGCTCGAAGCCACAGTCGTATACCAGTCGACCGCGCCTCCACTTGGCTCCCATCCCGTCGTGTAATTCGAAGAAATGGACACCCGACCGGAGCCAGGGTCTCCGGAAAACCCGAGCCCGTCTTTGACCCATTTCTCACCAGAGTCTGAAACGGCGAGGGGTAATGCAGAATCACTCTCGTAGACCCTCATGTCGGACTCCAGCGGCAATGGAACGATGTCGAGTTGGCTGGTGAGAGCGCTATCGACAAGATTGATTGGACCGGTGGAGACAATCCAACCGATCGAGAACTCCGCGAGAGCTTCTCCAGGGCGAAGCAGTCCGCCGCTGGCAAGAGCAGTAAGTGTCGCATCGAGTTTTTCATCCCCGGAGCGTTCCGGTGGCAGCCAAATCTCGTCGGACGTGGTGCCGGCACCGTCGAGAACCCGGTACCACACTCCGGGACCGGGTCGAGCTTCGCCGGGCACCAAGGATCTGTCATCTGAAACGTAGAGAATCCGCCTCGCCTGGCCATCTTCGGAGAGTGTTGCAGCAAATGAAAGGTCGTCGTTGACGTCACCGGACGGCAATCCGAGATTGCCTCCCATGACGCTACCCGCTGAGATGACGATCAATGCAGCACCGGCTACGGCCGAGATGATTGGAATCGTTCGCCGTTCGAACCGGTCGAGCGACACCCCAACTGCGATAGCGGCCCCGATGGAACCCGTGACCAGGGCGGCCTCCTCGATCCCCGGGCCACCAATTCCGAGGTGGGCCAGCAAGAGCCCTCCAAGGCCGAGAAGCCCACCGATGGCGGCCGTCCGGCGCTCACGACTCTCGCCGAGAAATTGGGGCAATGTGCAGACAAGAACCAGCCCAATCCCAACAATGCCGATCTCCGGACTGAAACGTTGGGAGGTGTCGAGCAGCCACCCACTATCACCCGATAGGAATGACAGAGCGACAATTCCTCCCGCCGCACTCCCGATGGCAAGTTCGAATCGTGCCCTGGTGCCACCCTGGATCGACCAAATAACAGCGGCAACGACCGGAACGATCAATAGCGCGGGAGAAATGGCAGCGAGGATCCATCCCAAAACCATGGCCCAACCGATCTGGTTAAGCCGAGACCGCTTCTCCTCAGCGGGATGCACAAATACTGCTCGCAGCGCCCAAGGCAGAATCGCCGCAGCCGCTAAGGCGCTCCAAGAGCCCTGATGGGTTAGCAGTGCCGTTCCTGGCCCGGCGATGGCGACTACACCAGCCAGGTATCGCCCCGGCCCGCGAAACCCCAGCCTCCCCAATAACCGACCCGTCCCGATGACCGCAATGAACCCGAGGGAAAGAGTGAGCAAGGTCCGCGCTGCCCCCTCGGAGGCGAACCAGAGGAAACTGGTCAAACCGGTAAATCCGGTTATCGGATGAACGGGCGCCGGGCTCCCCAGTGCGGTTTCATTCCAACCGCCGAGAAAGCGTCCCAATGCCAACGAGGGAGCCTCAAACGGGAAATTCATCCCGGAATTCGGGATGCCGAAGAAAAAGAAGCCCCTTACCGCGAGCAGCACTATCGAGGATGCGATGATTGCGCCGACTATCCCCGGGCTCCGCCATAACCGGCGGGCTCCCTTGGCCAGCGCCTGATCGTCGTCAAACATCGAGAGAGTCCTCGCCGAGATCTCGTCACCAATCCGTCTGAGCCGGACCGAACCAGACGTTTGAAATCGGAAAAGCTCTTCGTCGCCGAACGAGCGCCTCCGTTTGGCCCTCCTGCGCCGGGATATCGTCGATGGCAGACGAACCAGATTCCAGAGCCAGGTTCCGAAAAAGCTGACGAGGGGTTTCCATCGCAACAGGAACAGATTGAGGATGGAGTCGATCAATCCAACGATGAACGACACTGGGAGCACCCACGCGAGTGTGAGAGCACGGTAAGCAACGATCATCGCCCGCAAACGTCCGGCCCGCTCTTTCCAACCGCGTCCGGTGGCTGTGCACTTCGCCTGGTGATACACCTCGGACGAAGGGACGATGATGACGCGCCCACCCGCGAGCCGGGCGCGTTGGGAGAAGTCGAGGCCGGCGGCACCGGTTGGAATAGTGGTGTCGAGGCCCCCCAGGCCACGGACCAGATCTCGTCTCACCAGCATCGAGACCGTATCGACAAAGGCAACCTCACGTACCACGTCATATTGCTGAAGGTCGACTTCACCTGCATCTAGTCCGCTATAAGGCTCTCCGAAAACGTCTGTTGCGCTCCCGATCGATTCCAGCTCGTCTTTGGTCCCGGCCCTGAGAAGCTTGGAGGCACCAAGGCCCGCATCGTTTCGCTCGACCTCGCCGACAAGTGAGTTCAGGGCGTCGGGTCGGGGCCGTGCATCGGAATGGATAATCCACAGGTAATCGATCGAGGAGTCGGTTTCCTCCACCGCGGCTTCAAGAGAGTCGGCAAAGCTGGCATCACTATCGACTTCCTCCGTTTCGCCAACAACTACCACATCGACAATGTGGTCGTATGCTTGCCGACTTATGGCAGCCAACGCAGCGTTCAGGTCGGAACCTTCAACGGAGGTGACCAAGACCCGCACCGCAGGGGACGAGACGGTTGGTCGCGAATCTGTGTCGGCGTCTGCCGTTGTTTGGAGATCGTCGTTCATGGACTGTGTCATTGTGAACCGGCGAGCGAGTCTCGGCAATCTTGAAATGGCATTGTGAAGGTCGTAGAACTTTCCGGAGGGGTTGGAGGGGCCCGTCTTGGGCTGGGCATTGAGCAGATCCGTGACGTTGAGTCGACCATTGTGGTCAACATTGGCGACGATGACGATATCCACGGTTTGTCGGTATCGGCTGATTTAGACACAGTCATCTACACCCTGGCCGGAATCGAAGGGCCCCACGGGTGGGGTCGAGCGGCAGACAGCTTCGTCACCAATGAAGAAATGGGACGTCTCGGTGCCGACAACCGGTTCCAACTTGGTGACCTCGATTTAGCCATGAACATCCTTCGGACCAATGCTCTTAGAAGTGGTACCAGTCTGAGCAAATTCACCAGAGACGTGGCACGAAGACTGGGGATCAATGCGTCGATCATCCCTGCCAGCGACGAACCGGTTTCCACGATGGTGACCACCGAATCGGCCGGAGTGCTCCCTTTTCAGGAGTATTTCGTTATACGTGGTCACCAGGATCGGGTGACAGCTCTCGAATATCGTGGGGCGGAAAGCGCCACCGCCGCTCCAGGAAGCTTGGAAGCAATTGAGAATGCCGATGTAGTCTTGATCGCCCCCTCAAACCCTCCGCTGTCAATCTGGCCGATCCTGGCCATACCGGGATATCGTGAAGCCGTGGCCCGGCACCCCCGCGTGATTGCGATAAGCCCATTGTTTGGAGGACTGGCGCTCAAGGGTCCGGCAAGTCGAGTAATGGCATCATTAGGGATGCCGTCTGGGAATCAGGGCGTGGTCTCCGCCTACGACGGACTCATCGACCTTCTGGTGGTAGACAGCGCCGATTCCGGCGACGGACCCGAGATCGACGGTGTCCCGGTCGTGGCGATGGAAACCAGGATCCCCGACGCAGCAAGATCGCGACAACTGATCGAGAGAATTCTCGCTCTATGACACTAGAAGTAATTCCCGTTACCGGCATTGGCGCTATCCGACCGGGGGATGACCTCTTGTCGATCCTTGTCGCCACCTTGCAACCCCTCAATCCAACCAATGGTGATGTCCTGGTGGTCACCCACAAGATCGTGTCTAAGGCTGAGGGGCAGGTGGTCGCCATCGAAGGAGATCCTGAAGAATTCAAAAAGCAACTGGTTCACTCTGAGGCAGCGGCGATTGTCCGGCGTCGGGGCGATTTGATCATCGCCGAAACCAAACATGGGTTCATTTGCGCCAATGCCGGTATCGACCGCTCCAACGCCGATCCCGGCACCATGATCCTCCTTCCAGAAGATCCCGACCGGTCGGCTCGAAGGATCAAGCATCGGTTCGATCACGAGTTCGGAATCAACTTGGCAGTAATCATTTCAGACACCTTCGGACGTCCCTGGCGTCGCGGGTTGACCGACGTCGCCATTGGAGTAGCCGGATTCAACCCGATCCTCGATTTGGTGGGGACCACCGATTGGACCGGCTACCTCCTCGACGTCACCGAGGTGTCGATTGCCGATGAACTGGCGTCAGCCGCCGACCTGGTGATGGGCAAGGCATCAGGGATCCCGGCCGCCCTGATTCGCGGATACTCTGTACCGATCGGCGAAGGTTCGGGCTCACAACTAGTCCGCCCCCCAAACGAAGACCTCTTCCGCTAGCTCCGGATTGCATGAGACGCGACTCTCCCTCCTTCAGGAGGGAGTACCTGAGCGCCAGCGAAGGGGAGGGTGGACGCCAAAAAACCCACATTGATCAGTCCGCGTGGTTTTCCCGTCCACCCCCGGCCGTTGCTTATCGCAACGGCCACCCCCTCCATTCGACTTCGTCTCAGGAGGGGGAGCAGCAAGCCGAGATGGAATGCTGCCGTTACGCATGTGTGCCCCGCTGGAGATCCTCAATCGCTGCACTGATCGTGTTGATCACCATTTCGTTCTTATGGAAGATGTCCCAGCTCCAAAAACGCAGAATGGTCCACCCGTGGCTCTCCAGCAAGACGTCACGACGCCGATCAGATTCTGAATCTTCATGTTGTGAGCCGTCTGTCTCGACGTCCAACTTGATCGGAACGCATGCGAAATCCAGCAAGTAGCCGTACGCAACGTGTTGTCTCCGAAACTTGACTCCAAATTGGTTTCCACGGAGATCCCACCAGAACCGAACCTCGGCGTGGTTCATCTTTCGCTTGTTGATACGCGACTGCTCCAGGAGATATGGATCGATTGGTCTCACACCTACCTGTCTACGGGGCCCTCTGCGGCAGATCAATCCCCTTACAGAATCAGCTGTCCTCCAGCTGGCGCGAAATACCAGGAACACGCGACTCTCCCTCCTTTAGGAGGGAGTACCTGAGCGCAGCGAAGGGGAGGGTGGACGCCAAAACACCCACTTGATCAGTCCGCGTGGTTTTTTCCGTCCACCCCCGGCCGTTGCTAATCGCAACGGCCACCCCCTCCATTCGACTTCGTCTCTGGAGGGGGAGCAGCATGCCGAGGAGAGAAGAATTCGACTTCGTCTCTGGACGGGAGCCGTAAACGGAGAGACAAGAACTGGAATCGTCTCTGGACGGGAGCCGTTAACAGAGGGCGAGACGACTGGGAGAGACGATCCTTGGTTAGGCGCGGGGGCGGCCTAGGCCCCAGTAATCTAGGCCGGCTGCCCGTACTGCCTTGGGGTCTAGGAGGTTGCGGGCGTCGACTATCCGATGGCCCTTCATCCGTTTGGCGACCTCTTTCAGATCGACCTTGCTGAATTCGGGCCATTCGGTTGCAACCAGAAGGACGTCGGCGCCGTCGGCGGCATCTATCGGCGTTGGCGCAGCAGTGATTCCTGCGACGGCGGCTTCCGGATCGTAGGCCACGACCTCGGCTCCCTCATTGATGAGGATCGATGCAATCCTGACTGCTGGCGACTCCCGGACGTCATCGGTTCCCGCTTTGAAAGCAATGCCCCACATCGCCACCTTGCGCCCTCGAAGCCCACCTCCCGCGGCAAGTCTTACCTTTTCGGCCACCCGGCGCCGCTGTTGCTCGTCGGCGACGATGACTGCACGCAGGAGTTGGAAGTCGTAACCGGCATCTTCGGCCACAGCGATCAGCGCGGACGTGTCCTTTGGAAAGCATGACCCTCCATAGCCCGGTCCCGGTTGGAGGAAATGCGGGCCGATTCGGTGGTCGGAGCCCAGCCCCTGAATGACATCCACGATGTCTGCACCTACCGCTTCGCAGACATTGGCGAGTGAATTGACGAATGTGAGTCGGGCAGCAAGGTAAGAGTTTGATGCGTATTTGATCATCTCGGCGGACGTGGGATCGGTGATTATGACCCGGCTCTCGACATCCTTATATAGGTCGGCGACCTTCACAGCATCGTCACCCTCGAAAGCCCCGATCACGATGCGGTCTGGCTGCATGAAGTCGTCGACCGCCCTGCCCTCACGGAGGAATTCGGGATGGGAGACAATGCCCGCCGAACTTCCAAGGTCGGCCAGACGTTTCGCTAGTGATGCCACCGTTCCGGGTGGGACAGTCGATTTGACTACGAAAAGCGCACTCTCGTCGAGCTCGGTGGCTAACTCGTCAATTACCGATTCGACAAATTCCAGATTTGCCCGACCATCGGGCCGTTCGGGCGTCGGCAAACAGAGGAAAACCAGATCGGCACCGGCGGCGGCTTCCGTATTCGAATTGTGGAAGCTGAGCAGATCGCCTTTGATAGCCCGATCGACCAATTCGGGCAGACCGTCCTCGAAGATCGGAACCTCTCCGGTCTGGAGCAGCGCCACCCGGTCGGGGTTTGCTTCGCCTAATCGAATGGTGTGACCGAGACTGGCCAATCCGGCACCGGTCACGAGACCGACGTATCCGGCCCCGATAATTGAAACTTTCATGATCCCCAGTCGCTCGTCCAGTTGCAGATTAGGTGGCGTCGCTACCGACGATTACCACAGCGTCTACTGAGTTATCGACATCTGAATTGGCAACTTCACCAAATCCCAGAGCGGCGACAACTTCGCTTCCCACGATCGAACCTTGTGCGACCAGGACAGTTGTGGTCTCGTAAAGACCGCCCGCGTCGCCCACCGATACCACCACATACCCTAATTCCTCGAGACGTCGGGCCATGTCTCCGGCAGCGCCGGACACGCCATTCCCGTTGAGAACTTGTACTCGAATCGGTTGGAAGGCGAGAGGGACACCCTTTTGAAAGTTCTCCAACATCTCCGTGGCTGCCGGCTCGTCGGCGTAAACAACTGACAAACCTCTCTCGGTCCCTCCGACAACAGGAAGAGTTGACCCCTCGATGTCGCCACCCAGAATTGATTTGAACTGCCAGAACAATTCAGCCACCGATGCTCCGGCCAGCCGACTGTCGATGGTCATGTGACTGGCCATGGCGCTGGCAATATTGCCAGCATCGGCGATCGATGACGGGGTCTTCAACTCCGACATGATCGCCCGGATCACCTCTTGCTGTCGCATGGTCCGGCCGATGTCGTTGGCGTCGACACTTACCCATTGACCATTCTGAAGTTCCTGGTACTTTCGAGAACGGGCATATGCGAGGGCTTGCTTTCCGTCGAGTCGTTGCATCCCTGCTTCGATATTCAGGCCCGACGACGCGTCTCTGGCTGGATTCGCAAAGAAGATGTCTATCCCGCCGATCTCATCAACCAAATCCATGAACCCGACGAAATCGATTTCGACATAGTGGTTGATCTCGACGCCCATCCCCTGCTTCAAGGTTTGGATAAGCAATTCTGGCCCGCCGAAGGAGTAAGCGGCGTTGATCTTGTCTTTTCCGTGGCCGGGGATATCGATCCACAGGTCGCGGGGAATGCTGAGCATCTGGGCGCGGCCATCGGTGTCGAGTCGAACCAACATGATCACGTCGCTGCGTTGGCCACCGCTGACGCCAAAGTTGGTCAGATCGTCAAGACCCTCCCGGGTATCGGACCCGACAACGAGGAATGTGAGATCTCCGCTCGACTCATCGAGAACGCCGGTTACGTCGGTATTGGTATCTGCCTCAGCAAGCGCGCCTTCGCCTACCTTCACGACATAGAGGACACCGAGTAGACCGAGGTTGGCTAGAACCAACAAAATAATGGTGGTTACCTTCAACCATTTTGGGAGCCCGCGACGGGGCGCAGAGTGTTTTGAGGACATCGAGTGTTAAGACGATTGGAAGCGATGGGCGGTTCCCACCAGACCGCATTCTCCCAGACCGACGCCCCTATAAGATGTCAATCGGTTTTGGCTGGTTAACCTCACGCTCATTGTGAAGTTCTGGAGGTAGTTGTTGGCTGTTCTTTCCCACGAAGGAACCTTTTCCATTATGTATGGCGCGTGGCCGCTCCCGGTCGGTGCCGCGCATCGGACCGGATATCTGGCACGCCCGGACAATGCCGGGCAGTTCCCAGTGGTCCTCGTCCTACCCACACTCGACGGATTAAGCAGCTTTGAGAAGGACTTGTGTCGTCGTCTGGCACGCAACGGTTTTGTCGGAGTAGCAGTCGACTTCTATCGCAACGGCGATGACCCTCTCGATTCGTACACCCATCTCGAAGACGCACGAGCCCTAACTGATCTCGATGAAGTCCACGAGTTCATCATTTCGGACGATGTCGATTGGGCCCTGTCTGGCGGAGTCGGGGTTATCGGTGCTGATGTCGGGGGGCGATTCGCATTGATGGCTGCGTCTCGTCGCGATTGGACACGGTCAGCTGTCGTGGCATACACACCTCTTACCGGCGATGAGGACAGGGATTTTCAGGTTGCCGACAGCCTCGCTCATCTTCCCATCCCCATTCTCGGACTGTATGGATTGGAAGACGATCTGATCGACGCTTCATCTGTCGATGAGGCTCAACGTCGCAACGAACACGGTCAGTGGTTGCTTTACGACAACGCCGGGCATGGA
>JBBKXI010000244.1:0-12844 GCA_037969415.1 Acidimicrobiia bacterium
GTATGAAACGGCGGGGTGGCGCTCTCGGGACGCCAACGCTTGGGCAAATGCTGCAAGGGGGTTGGCGGTCTGGACTTCGTTGATCGTGGACGTCTCGGCGGTGCCTTTTGGCAACTTGGGAAGGGTTGGTGGTGCAGCCTTTTCCAGAACTACAGAAACGGGTGCGACATAGTGCTGGGCCGCCCAACGAAGTGTTTTGAGAAGTGCCAGGTCGAACACCGGGACCTCTCCAGAAACGCCGAGGATCTCCTTCAGATTCCCGTCACGTTCCGCGAGATCGACCACGAACCCACGGACTTTCCGCCCACCCAGTGGCACCCGAACCCGGACCCCGACTCCGACGTCGGTGCGGAGGTGGTCGGGTATCGAATACCAGAATCCGCCATCGACAGAGAAGGTTGGTACTGCAGGGACGACCAGTGCTGCAGGTGTCGTGGTCAGAAGTCTAGATAACTGGCAATTTCCGGCGCCAGATCGGTCTGCTCCCACCGGAATTGGGGTCGGCCGAAATGACCGTACGAGGCGGTCTTCGCAAAGCCGGGTGTGCGGAGATCCAATGTCCGGATGATCGACCCCGGTCTGAAATCGAAGAACTCATCAAGAGCTGCCGCAATCTTCGCCTCGTCGTAGTGGTTTGTGCCAAAGGTTTCTATCTTCTTTGAAAAAGGTTCCGGGTCTCCGATGGCGTAGGAAATCTGGATCTCGATGCGATCGGCAGCCCCGGCCTTGACCAAATTCTTGGCGGCCCAGCGTGCGGCATAAGCGGCGGAGCGATCAACCTTGGTGGCATCCTTGCCGGAAAACGCGCCCCCACCGTGCGGTGCGGCGCCCCCATAGGTGTCGACGATGATCTTTCGGCCGGTGAGCCCGGTGTCGCCAACGGGACCACCGATGGTGAACTGGCCACTCGGATTGAATACGAATTCTGGAACGCCGTCGAGGTATTGCTCAGGAAGCGTATCCAACACCACCAGCTTTAAGATCTCGTCACGCATGTCCTCAGAAGTCCGGTCCGGAGTGTGATGGGTGGAGATAAGGACCTTCTCGATGCTGACGGGCCGTCGGTCTTCGTAACGTACCGTGACCTGGGTCTTTCCGTCGGGGCGGAGGTAATCGACTGTCCCTGATTTCCTGACATCGGCGAGCCTTTCGGCGAGCCGGTGCGCGAGATGGATAGGAAGGGGCATCAACTCTTCGGTCTCGTTGACCGCATACCCGAACATCAATCCCTGGTCTCCAGCGCCCTCGGCGCGGTCTACCCCGGCAGCGATGTCAATGCTCTGGACATTCACCCGGTCCATGACCTCAATGGTGTCAGCAGCAAATCCGGGATCGAAACCGTCATAGCCGATGGAGCGTGAGACATCACGCACCGTGGCGTCGATATCTGGCCAGTCATGGCGCTCGAGGCCACCAATTTCGCCAGCGACCACAGCCAGATCTTTGGTGAACAGCACCTCGCACGCCACCTTGGCCATTGGCTCGATAGCGAGGGTGGCATCCAATACGGAATCAGAGATTGCATCTGCCACCTTGTCTGGGTGGCCCTCGGTGACCGACTCTGAAGTAAATAGCCAGGAGCTCATGGATCCCAGAGCTTACCGACCAGCAGTGACAAGGGCTTCGATCCGATCCCACAATTGGATGGCGACGTCGGATTTGGTCATCTGGGCCAGAGCTTCGGTTTCGCCGGAGCGACCTATCAACACAACGCGATTGGTGTCGGTGCCGAACCCGGAACCTTCTTCAGTCACGTTGTTGTAAACGAGTAGGTCGACACCTTTGCGTTTGGCTTTCTCGATTGCCCGGTCGACTCCACCGGTTTCAGCTGCGAACCCCACGGTGACCGGGGCGGGGTCACGCGCTACCACCGAAGCAAGAATGTCCGGTGTCGGTACCAGCGCGATGGACTCGAGACCTTCGGAGCGAGCGAGCTTGGAGTCATGGGAATGGGCGGGCTTGAAATCTGCGACGGCAGCAGCCATCACCGCCACATCGGCTTCCAAACCTGCAACCGCGTCCAGCATCTCGTCGGCGGTCTCCACGGGAACGATTTTCACGGAGGGGTGCGCGTCTAGGGCGGAAGTAGTGACCAGCGTGACTTGGTGTCCCCGGCGAGCGCCCTCGTCGGCGATGGCGTGGCCCATTTTCCCGGTTGATCGATTTCCTAAGAACCGGACCGGATCGACTGGCTCGCGAGTGCCTCCGGCAGTCACTATCACAGACCACCCTTCTCCGGGGCTCCCGAGAAGTTGAACAAGTGAATCGACGATCTCATCGGGCTCGGCAACTCGTCCAATTCCAATGTCACCGCCGGCGAGTGCACCGCTGAAAGGCCCGACGAAGCGATGCCCGTCAGCCATGAGCTGGTTGACGTTCCTTTGAGTGGCGGCGTTTTCCCACATTTCGGTATGCATTGCGGGAGCGAACAGAATTGGGCGGTCAGTAGCGAGAAGGGTCGCCGAAACCAGGTCTTCGGATAAACCGTTGGCGACACGCGAGAGGGTTGCGGCGGTAGCAGGGGCGACGACAACGACATCGGCCCATCGTGCTAGACCGGTGTGCGGGGAAACGTCTTCATCGCCGAACAACTCTGAGAGTGGCCGGGAACCGGTAATCGCAGCAAATGTTTGCGGGCCGATGAACTCGTGGGCCGACTGCGACATGACCACACGGACCTCGGCACCAGCTTCTATCAGCAGGCGTGCCAGATAGGCCGATTTGTACGCCGCGACCCCCCCGGAAACGACGAGTACTACCCGTCGCCGCGCCAGCATTATGACTCGACGGTCTCCACAGCCACCTTGCCTTCGGCGATCTCTTCCATGGCAATTGTCAATGGCTTGCGGGACAACGAATGCACTTGGGGCGGCACGAAATTGCCGAATCCATCACCGAGTTGGTGGAAATAGGCGTTGATCTGACGAGCTCGCCGGGAGGACACAACGACTGTGGCAAACCGATTGCCGATCTGATCAATAACTTCTTCAATCTTCATGAATTCCTTCTCGTGTGTGGCGCGAGCGCACAGGATACATCAGACTGCCCCCGTAATGAGACTCGTGACCTCCGCCACCGCAGCGGCAAGGTCGTCATTTACAACAACAAAATCGAACAATTCCGGAGCGACCTCGAGCTGGGAAGCTGCGATCGATAGCCGATCCGCGATATCTCGTTCGCTGGTGTCCCCCCGACCTCGCAGCCTCGCTTCGAGCACCTCGATCGACGGCGCTGCAATAAATATCATCACAGAAGATGGTCGATTCTCCTTGACTTGACGTGCCCCTTGAATCTCGATGTCGAGCAAGACGTCCCGGCCGGCGGCGTTTGCCTCTTCGATCGCACCTGCGGGAGTCCCATAAAGGTTGTCGTTGTACTCGGCCCATTCGAGCAGAAGATGATCCTGGATCATCGATTCAAACTGTTCCCTGCTGACGAACCGGTAATGGACGCCGTCAATCTCCCCGGGGCGGGGTTGGCGTGTTGTTGCCGATACCGAGAAATCAATATTCAGGGTCTCCAGAATCCTGGAAATGATCGTGGACTTTCCCGACCCTGACGGCCCTGACAGAACGAAAAGTCGACCCCTCAAGAAAACTCTTGGAGCAGGGCCTCTCGTTGCCGGTCACCCAAACCCCGAATACGCCGGTTCTCCGCTATCCCCAGCGACTCCATGAGTCGACTCGCTTTTATCTTTCCCATTCCCGGCATGGCTGCAATGAGGCTCTCGACTTTCAGACCGGCGATCAAATCGTCGGAGTCAGCGCGATCAAACAGCTCTTTGATGGTCATGGAACCGGTCTTGAGCAACTCTTTGGCCTCGGCCCGGACCCGACGCGCTTCGGCGGCCCGTTCCAGGGCTGCGGCCCTCTGCTCCGGTGTCAATTGAGGTGGATTCGGCAACGTTCCCTTCCTTGTCGCGACATACGCGACGTTAGCCATCGGAATCAGTGGCTGCCGCCCCGATTGACATCGATAACTCCTCAGCAATCGCGGCCGCTGCTGCTCCCCTGTCGTCAGCTCCGGTTATGGGACGCCCGATTACGACGTACGCAGACCCGGCCTCCACTGCCATTGCCGGAGTCGCCACCCGCTTTTGATCGTCGGCAAGGGATCCGACAGGTCGAATGCCAGGGGTTACGGCGATCAGCGGAGAATTCCCGATCAGGCTCACTTCATGGACCGAACAGATCACGCCCTCAGCATTGGACGCGGCCGCAAGAATGACCAGTCGCCGGGTTAACGGAATTACGTCTTCTGCCAACCCGAGGTCCTCGAGATCGTTATCAGCGAGACTGGTCAGAACCGTGACTGCCAGCACACCCGCCGCACCATCAGACCCTTCGGAGAGCCCATCGACTCCAGCCCGGAGCATTTCCAACCCTCCCCCGGCGTGAATTGTCACCCAGCGTGCTCCCCGTCGCCCCAGTTGGTAGGCGGCGCGCTCGACCGTTGCCGGAATGTCGTGGAGTTTGGCATCGACGAAAACTGGTTTGCCCAGTTCGGCGATTCGTTCCACGCTCGAAGGATCGGGCCCGAGGAGAAGTTGCAGCCCTACCTTGAAACCAGAGACATGGGGCAACACCTCATGTCCGATCTCCACCGCTTTGTCCAGGTCGGGGACGTCGAGAGCAACGAGAAGCCCGGTCATCTGGCCGCCACTCCGATGAACTCTGAGATGCTGTTGGCGCCAATCTTGTTCATCAATCGTTCGGTTTCTCGATAGATCCGTTTCCCGGCTTTAGGTTCGGCGAAATGAACGGTCCCCAGCCCTACCGCACTGGCACCGGCCATCAAGTATTCCACCACATCGTGCCCGCTGCTCACCCCACCGCAACCCAAAATCGGCACCTCGGGCATCGCCTTCGCCACCTGGTAGACGCAGCGCATCGAGATGGCCTTGAGCCCGGGGCCGCTGTAGCCACCGATGCCTCCAGAGAGTTTCGGGCTGGCGGTTTCCAGGTCCACGCCGAAACCCCACGCCGTATTGGTGAGGGTGACGAAGCTTGCCCCTGCGTCCACGACTGCCGCCACGACGGGAACTATCTCCTCACTGTTGGGCGACAGTTTGGCTCCAAGCGGCACGGTGATCGCGTTTGCGATCTCGGCGATCACCTGTGCCGACATCGAGGGATCGAGAGCGAAAAGCGCACCATCGAGGTTGGGGCAGGAAAGGTTGACCTCGACTGCAGACACTCCTGTCTGTTCCAATCCCGCAGCGACTCGAACGAACTCATCGACCGTCTCCCCTACTGCCGAACCCCACACCGGAACGTTGAGGGCGGCCAGCCGTGGTCTCATATCGATCATCCATGAATCGATGCCCGGATTCTGAATGCCAACTCCATTCAACATCCCTGCGGTAACGGAGGCCACCCTTGGCGCCGGACGACCCGACCAGGCATCTCCCGAGACCGACTTAGCCACCGCCGCCCCGTAGAACGAGGTATCGGCGACATCGGCCCATTCCCAGACGCTCCCGACCGTCCCGGAAGCTGCAACCAGCGGTGACGACAGATTCAGCGGGCCCAGGTTTGTTCTCAAACGTGCCGGTGCCATTCCTGGAGGCTCCGAGGCCGGTTAATCGCACCAGGGCCGGCCCGGAGGCTGCGCGCCACAGCGAGGGCTCCTGGAATGGTCGTTACACAAGGCACCTTGTGGCGGCGGGCGGCCTTGCGGATGGTTTGTCCGTCGTTTCGCGCTTTTCCGCCCCGTGGAGTGTTGATCACAAGATGGACTTCACCGTTCTCCAGACGGGTCCCGATGTCATCAGGGCCCTCCCCAATCTTGGAGACAACCGAGGCGTCGAGGGCGTGGTGGCTGAGGTATCGGGCCGTGCCCGGTGTAGCGATCAACTCGAATCCCAACATCACGAATGCCTGGGCCACAGCCAGGCCCATCGCCTTGTCACGATCGGCGAATGACAGGAAGACCCGGCCACGATCAGGCAGGACGCTGCCTCCGCCAAGCAACGCTTTGGCGTAAGCGACACCCACGTCCTCGCCGATTCCCATGACCTCACCGGTTGCCTTCATCTCGGGGCCGAGTACCGAATCCTCTTCGGGGAAACGGTCCCACGGAATCACCGCGTTCTTTACGGAGACAAAGTCGACTTCTGTCGCCTCCGCTATCAGACCGGAAACGCGAAGCTCCTCAATAGACGAGCCCATCATGACCAGCGTCGCAATCCGAGCCAGAGAAACACCTGTCGCTTTGGAGATGAACGGGATGGTGCGGCTCCCCCTGGGGTTCGCTTCGAGAACAAAGATCTCATCGCCCTTGACCGCAAATTGAATGTTGATCAGGCCCCGGACTTCGAGTGCACGGGCAAGCTCGCCGGTGGCTGCAACGATTTCTTTGTGGGCCTCCTCAGAAAGTGTGGGGGGCGGGGTGACACACGCTGAGTCGCCGGAGTGAACCCCGGCCTCCTCGACATGTTCCATGATTCCGCCAATCAGCAATTCCTTCCCGTCGAAAACCGCGTCGACATCGATTTCGATCGCCGCTTCGAGGAAACGATCAATCAGGATCGGGGCAGCCACCGACTCGGGATCGACATCGCCGTGGACCTCGCGGAGATAATCGGCCATCTCTTCAACGGAGTAGACCACCCGCATCCGACGGCCCCCGAGGACAAACGACGGTCGCACCATTGCAGGCAGCCCGACTTGGTCGATGACATCAAGCGCACCGGTTAGCGAGCGAGCGGTTCCGGCGGCCGGCTGCTTGAGGCCAAGAGCCGCACATATCTCGCCAAACTTCTCCCTATCTTCGGCGAGAGAAATGGCCAGGGGGGATGTTCCTGCAATCGGGACGCCCGCTGCCGCCAGCTCTTCGGCAAGGTTCAGCGGGGTCTGCCCACCAAGTTGAACAATTACGGCGATGGGCTCTTCTACTGCGATGACGTCGAGGACATCCTCAATGGTGAGTGGCTCAAAATACAACCGGTCTGACGTGTCGTAGTCGGTCGAAACGGTCTCAGGATTGCAGTTAATCATTACGGTCTCGTAGCCAGCCTCGCGGAGTGCAAGCGAGGCGTGGACACAGCAGTAGTCGAATTCGATACCCTGACCTATCCGGTTGGGGCCTGAACCGAGAACAACCACCCGAGGCCGGTCTGCCGGCTCGACCTCGGACTCGTCTTCGAAAGTCCCGTACATGTACGGCGTCAAAGCATGAAACTCGGCGGCGCAGGTATCAACACGTTTGTAGGTGCGGACGATGCCTGCGGCCAGTCTCTGCTCTCGAACCACGGCAGCATCCCTGTTCTGCAAGTACCCGATCTGGATGTCCGAGAAGCCAAATCGCTTTGCCACGCGAATCGCTTCCGAGGAGGAGTCGAGGGCCGTTTCTTCTCGCACTTCAACGATTTCTCCGATCTGATCGAGAAACCAAGGATCGATAAATGAAAGGTCGTTGAGCCGACTCACACTCCAACCACGGCGTAACGCTTCACCAATGGCAAAGATTCTGTCAGGTGTGGGCACAGACACCCGACGGCCCAGATCGTTGTCAGAGAGTCGCTGCAGGTCGGCCTCGCTGACATCGGCATTCAGGCCTTCCCGTCCGTTCTCCATCGAGCGCAACGCCTTTTGAAGGGCTTCGGGAAACGTGCGGCCAATCGCCATTGCCTCGCCAACGGAGTGCATTGACGTACCCAATGTGGTCGATGCAGATGGGAACTTCTCGAAGTCGAATCTGGGTATTTTCACTACCACATAATCGAGAGCCGGTTCAAACGATGCGGGAGTAGCACCCGTTATGTCATTGGCGATTTCGTCAAGCGTGTACCCGACGGCAAGAAGTGCAGCGATTTTGGCGATGGGAAATCCGGTGGCTTTCGACGCCAGCGCAGACGATCGTGAAACGCGGGGGTTCATTTCGATAATGAGCCGGCGGCCGGTATCGGGATCTACCGCGAATTGCACGTTGGAGCCACCGGTTTCGACACCGATTACCCGAAGCACGGCAATCGCCTCGTCCCGCATTTCCTGGTACTCCCGATCGGAAAGAGTCTGGATCGGAGCCACCGTGATTGAGTCGCCGGTGTGCACACCCATGGGATCGAGGTTCTCGATCGAACAGACGATGACAGCATTGTCGTTCCGATCGCGCATCACCTCGAGTTCGAACTCTTTCCAGCCGAAGACCGACTCTTCGACGAGAATTTCGGATACCGGCGAAGTGGCTAATCCGTGCCGCGCAACCTCGAGAAACTCATCTTCATCTGCAGCAATACCTGTGCCTCCGCCGCCGAGAATATAGGAAGGGCGGACCATCACCGGATAGCCAATCTCCCGAGCAATCGCAATGGCTTCATTCATTGATCTGGCATAACCTGCACGTGGGCAGGCGAGTCCGGCTTCCTCCATCGTTCGTTTGAACAACCCCCGGTCTTCCGCTTTATCGATGGCTTCCAGACCAGCCCCGATCATTTCCACACCGTGGCGTTTCAGAACCTCGGACCGGGCCAAGTCGGTTGCAACATTGAGCGCGGTCTGGCCGCCGAGGGTGGCAAGCAAGGCGTCGGGTCTTTCCCTCGCAATTATTTCGGCGACGACTTCAGGTGTTATCGGTTCGACATAGGTGGCGTCGGCAAATTCGGGGTCAGTCATGATGGTTGCCGGATTGCTGTTGACCAGAATCACCCGATAACCCTCCTTGCGAAGAACTTTGGCGGCCTGGGTGCCGGAGTAGTCGAACTCACAAGCCTGGCCGATGATGATCGGGCCCGACCCGATAACCAGAATTGAACGAATGTCACGACGTCCGGGCATCAGAGATCGCCTTTGAGGACAGCCGCAAAACGGTCGAATAGATATCCCGCGTCCCTCGGCCCCGGGGCTGCCTCGGGGTGATACTGCACCGAAAAAACCGGATGGTCATCCAAACGCATCCCCTCCAACGTCCCATCGTTGAGGTTTTGGTGGGTGGGTCGGAGGTTCCCGAATTCCGTTTCGACCGATTCAGGCAGCAACTCGGGGCCAGCCAGCCCGTGATATTCCGGTGCATGACCGTCCGTAAGAGCCCACAGGTCGACAGCAAAACCATGGTTTTGCGACGTGATTTCTACCTTCCCGTCGTGAAGCCGCTTAACCGGATGGTTTCCCCCATGATGCCCGAAGGGCAATTTGTATGTGCTGGCACCAACCGCCAACCCGAGGACCTGATGTCCTAGGCAAATCCCGAATACCGGAACCTTGCCAATAAGCCCACGCAAAGTTTGGGTCGTTGCATGCAGTGGCTCTGGATCACCAGGACCGTTGGAGACGAAGACACCGGTCGGCCCCAGGGCGAGAATTTCCTCAGCGGTGCTCTCATAGGGGACCACTTCAACGACATAGCCCCTGGATGTCAGATTCGTGACGATGTCTGCCTTCATACCCAGGTCGATAGCCACAACCACTCCGTGGCTGTCCGATTCGGGTTCCACCCGATAACTTTTGGTCGGACTGACCAATCGTGCCAGATCCTGTCCGACCATATCCGGAGCTGTGGCGGCAGCCGCAAGCAGTTCGGCCTCACCGACACCCGATCCCATGGCAACCGGCATTGCCCCACGATCGCGAATATGTCGGGTAAGCCGTCGGGTATCGATGTCGGATAGGGCGACAATTCCCTGTGCATGGAGGTATCCGGCAATCGTTCCTTCAGACCGCCAACTGGAATCACGCCGAGAAATAGAACGCATCACAAAACCAGACACCCTGACCCGATCTGACTGGCGATCCAAAGGCGAAACACCGTAATTCCCGATGTGGGGTGCAGTCATAACCACCACCTGGCCGGTATACGACGGATCGGTAAGTATCTCCTCATACCCACTCATCGAGGTATTGAATACTGCCTCGCCGGTTGCGATTCCATCGGCCCCAACAGACCGTCCGCGAAATATGGCGCCATCGGCCGTTGCGAGAAACCCAGTCCCATCCGTCATGAAATACCTCTGAACACCACTTCACCCTTGCTTATCGTTGCGATTACTCGCCCTTTCAACTTCCTTCCCAGGAATGACGAGTTCGCCGAGCGAGATGCGAACTCTTTCGGTACCCAGGATTGCTCCGGATCGACCAAAACCAGGTTGGCCGCAGAGCCGACGGCGATGACCTGACCTTGGTGTGGCATGTGAGCAATTGCTGCTGCCCTTATCGACATCCGATCGAACAGCGACACCAGATCGCCGTCAAGGGCCGCCAGGACGGCGGAGAATGCTGTCTCGAGTCCGATTACACCCCGTGGCGCCCGCTCGAACGTCACATCCTTTTCCTCGGGAGCATGAGGAGCATGATCGGTGGCAACGACATCGATCGTCCCGTCGATAAGACCCTCCACCAGGCTGTCACGATCGTCTTTCCCGCGGAGAGGGGGGTACATCTTGAAGTTGGCATCAAGGCCGCTCACATCCGCCTCGCTCAGAAGGAGATGATGAGGCGTCACTTCCGCCGTCACTTTTATCCCACGCTTCTTGGCGTTCCGAATCAGGTCGACAGACCCTGCGCACGAGATATGTTGGGCGTGATAGTGAACACCGAATTCGGCCGCGAGAATGAGATCCCGCGCAACAACCACTTCTTCGGCAGTGGCAGGAATTCCCTGGATTCCAAGCTGCCACGCAATCTCGCCGTCGTGGAGATGACCGTCACCACTGATTGAGACATCTTCGCCATGTTGGGCAACAACGACATCCGGTCGGTCGGACAGGTATCGCAACACCGACCGAAACACGCCTGCATCGGCGACACAATCCCCGTCGTCGGTGAAGATTCGAACCCCGCGATCGTAAAGATCATCGAGGTGTGACATGACCGCTCCGGCTCGCCCTTCAGTGAGAGCCCCGGCTATCGCAACGTCTATCCGAGCCTGTTCCGCGGCTAGAAAAACCCGGTCGAATGTATCCCCCGAATCGATCGCCGGGTCGGTATTGGGCATCGCGACAACAGCCGTGAACCCGCCTGCCGCTGCAGCGTTCGTCCCTGAAGCGATGTCTTCCTTCCAGGTCTGTCCCGGCTCGCGCAGATGGACATGGAGGTCGACGAAACTCGGACCCAAGACCATCCCCGATCCGTCGATTACATCCTTACCCTCGCGGTTGAGATCTTTGCCCACCTCAACCACCCTCCCGTCGGCGATGGCCACGTCCACAAATTGCAGCCCATCTCCGGTGAGTACCCGGGCGCCGTGGATAATCAGTCCCATGTCTCCTCCAGGATCGAGGCGAGCACGGCCATTCTCACCAGAACTCCATTTGACACCTGGTTGAGGATGACGGAACGATCGCCATCCGCTACGGACCCGTCAATTTCCACGCCTCTGTTGAAGGGACCCGGGTGCATAACCACGGCGTCGCTCTTCATCTCCGCCATCCGGGGCGCCGTCAGGCCGAATCGTCGGCGGTATTCTCGGTCGGAGGGATAACTCGCGGTTGCCCCTCGCTCTTTCTGAACTCGAAGAAGATAGATAACGTCGAGATCGGGGAGCACATCATCCAGAGAGTTGGTAAACGGAATTCCTGATTTACCGGGGAGAAATGGAGGCGGTCCGATCAGCTGGAGTTTGGCTCCAAGTCTGGGAAGGACATCGATCAATCCCCGGGCTACCCGACTATTGGCAACATCTCCAACCAGGCCAACCTTGATGTCCGAAAAGGTACCGAAATGACTTCTTATGGTGAGCAAATCCGCCAGAGTCTGCGTGGGGTGGCCACGACGTCCATCGCCACCGTTGACCACGGGACAACCAGTCCACCCGGCAACCATTTCCGGCGCACCGACATCGGAGTGCCGGAGCACCAGGGCATCCACACCCATTGCACAGATAGTTCTGGCCGTGTCTTTGAGGCTCTCGCCCTTAGACGTCGACGAGGTGTCTGGATCGAAGGAAACGACATCAGCTCCGATACGTGCGGCAGCTAATTCGAAGGAGACTCTGGTTCGGGTGGAGGCTTCAAAGAACATTGTTGCCACGGTCTTGCCCTTGACGAGGCCCCGACCAGTTGCCGTCCTAAAAGCGGTGGCCGAATCGAGGATCCCGGTGATAGCCTTTGAATCGAGGTCGCTGATGGTGAAAAAAGACACTATCCGGCCTTCACGATCCATACCCCGTCGTCCCCGTCGACCTCCTCGACGTGGACCGAGATCCGTTCGTCTCTTGCGGTAGGAGTGTTCTTACCCACGTAGTCCGGTCGCACGGGTAGTTCACGATGACCACGGTCAATCAGTACAGCTAGCTGGATTCTGGCCGCCCTGCCCGACATCGTTATCGCATCCATCGCAGCTCGCACGGTCCGCCCCGTGTACAAGACGTCGTCGACCAGAATGACTGTTGCCCCTTCGATTCCGGAGCTTTGTATTGCGGCCGTGGCGCGGTCGGCCTTCGGCTTATCGTCGCGAAATGGTGTCACGTCGAGATGAACACATGGAACCTCGACACCTTCGAATTCAGCAATGACGCGTTGCAAACGATCGGCCAGATACGAGCCTCGTGTCTCGATACCAATCAGAACTACACCGTCAACGCCACCATGTTGTTCCAGGATTTGATGACAGATACGACGAATGGCGCGACCGACTTCGTCTGCACTCATGAGCTGAGTCATCGCGTTTGGGCCCGGGCGGCCGGCGACGTTGAAATCGTGGACACATTTCCTTCCCGGCCTCACTGGACCGTTCTTAAAGGTTGACCGGGACGATAGCCGCGGTCGAACGGTTTCGTGTCAGCTTTCGCGAACTGATTTGGCGAGAGCCGCCAGAACCCCGTTGACAAACGATCCGCTCCGGGCCGTCGAATAGGTGCCGGCTAGACGAACCGCTTCAGAGACGATCACCGCCGTCGGCGTGCCGGGTTC